>CAZPTC010000114.1:0-7345 GCA_964589455.1 uncultured Desulfovibrionaceae bacterium
ACCTGCTGATTACAAATCAGCTGCTCTGCCAGTTGAGCTACGCCAGCACAAGAAAGGGATTTAACCATAAATTGCTGGAGTTGGCAAGAGAAATTTTACACTATGAAGAAATTTTTTCTTGCCACACTGCCTTAGCTCAGGCAGTGGCTTGCTTTACCTACCCAAGCTTTATACATTTGTAAAGCAAAATCTTGCGTTTTTCCTTATAGCACAGCGTAGTTGGCTAATTTTACTTATAAAGATATATTATTTTCGTGCTTGTTGGGCAGCAGAACTACGCGGTTTTTTACTTAAGCCAGCCTTGTGCTGCCACCACAATTAACGAGTATGGGCTACTGCCTGGGCTTCCAGCCAGGCAAGTGCATCTGGCAGAAGGATAGTTTTTTCATATAACGCGCGGCCAATAATGGCCCCTTCTAAAGCGCCAGGGGCATGTATATGGCTTAATGGATACAAAGCCTTAATATCTTCAAGCGTGCTTACACCGCCAGAAGCAATAACAGGCACAGGCGAAGCTTCTGCCACGCGGGTAAGCATGTGGGTATTGGGGCCTTCCTGCATCCCATCCTTGGCAATATCCGTATACACAAGAAAAGCGGCATATTCTAGGCGTGGCAGGGCATCAAACACAGAAAGGCCTGTGTCTTCCACCCAGCCGCGGGTTTTAAGTATGCCATCGCGCGCATCAAAAGAAGCGCCAATGCAGCCAGGGTATTTTTTGCACAGCTTGGAAAACAAGACGGGGTTTTCTACAGGCATGGTGCCAAGTACAAGGCGTGACACACCGGCATCTATCCAAAAATCCACGCTTTTTTCATCACGCAGGCCGCCGCCAAGCTGCACCGGAATATCCAGTGCCTGGGCAATCATGGCCACACAGGCCGCATTGCCGCCAGAGCCTTTAAACGCTGCGTCTAAATCTACTACATGGAGAATATGGGCACCCTGTTCCTGCCAGAAAAGGGCTGTTTCCACCGGATCTAACGAAAAAATAGTGCTCTCTTCCAGCCGCCCCTGCTTCAGGCGCACGGCCTTACCATTATGCAAATCTACTGCGGGGAAAAGCTTCATAGGCCAAACTCCGCAAGAGCACGGTTTGCTCCTTCCACAGCCAGTTCCTGCGCAGAAAGCCACTTGCCTCCGCGTTGAAAAAATGTGCCTATGGAAAGAATATTTTGGGACAAGGCCTGCTGCTCTTCCGTAAAGTGGGAGCGCTTGATTAAACGGCCATTTCGCACATCAATTAAGTAAAAGTCCAGCATAACAGCGGCAGGCTTTACCACACCGGCTTCGCCGCCCTGGCGTTCACGAAAATACAGCACATACGGGGCAAGAATGTAGTCCACATTTTTTTGCTGCCCAATTATGACCCAGGCTTCCAATGGTGTTTGTGAGGAGCTAAGGGGTTCAAGTGCCGGCAACAAGCTGAAAGAAATATCTTTATCCTGCAGCAAAAGCACAAGGTTTTCATCCATTATGCCCATTTCTTCCCGCGTGGCAGCTACTGTAACCTCTGGGATATAACCTGCCATAAGTTCCCTGGTATTCGTGGGCTGGGTGTATGGGGCAATGCCAAGCGTCAGCCCTGGCTGCATAAGAGCAGGGGCAGGCTTGTTTTGCGCGGGAGAGCAAGCTGCGAGGGTAAGCATAAGCGCCATAAGCAAAGCTAGGGCAAATGCCCGTACAGAATTTTTTTCCTTCATGAGTCTAACTTCCCCTTTGTAGAAGGCACGCAGTTTCCGCTTTGTATAGCAGCCGCAGCAAAAGCCCGGCCTAAGCCTTTTGCCGCTGATTCCAGCAAGTGATGCCCATTTTTTCCATATAAAAAATGGATGTGTATATTCGATTTTACCCCAGAGGCTAATGCTTTGCAAAATTCACGCCAAAGGTCGCTTTCTTCTCCGGCCAGAGTAGGAGGCAAAAGTTCACCACCACGCCACTCCAGCCAAGGCCTGCCAGAAAAGTCTACAGTAACCTCGGTAAGCGCTTCATCCATTGGCACGCGGGCAAACGCTGCACGCTCTATGCCTTTTTTATCCCCAAGAGCTTCTGCAAGAGCTGTGCCTAGCACAAGCCCCACATCTTCCACTAAATGGTGGGCATCAATATGGGTATCGCCCTTTGCTTCCAGCTCTAAATCCCATTTGGCCCAAAATGCCAACAGTGTCAAAAAATGGTCAAAAAAGCCAAAGCCAGTTTGTATGGTGCAAATACCTGTGCCATCTATATTAAGAGTAAGAAGTACAGCAGTTTCCAGTGTTTCACGCTTGCTGGTAGCTTTACGCATGACTTTTTCCTTCCGTTGAACTGTCTGACAGATTACTGGCAGCAGGGGCAGGCACATTTGGTGAGACTTCTGGCTTTACTTCTGGGCCTGCTTGTGCTGCGGCTTTAGCAGCATTTTCTTCCGCTGCTTTGCGGGCTTTTTCCAAACGCTCCTCTTCTTCCTGAGCAGTTTTTGTTTTTTTATCTCGGCCTTTTCGTGCTGCTACAGCAACGTACACACTTACTTCATACAGCACAAGCATAGGAATTGCCATGAGAACTTGCGAAAATACATCTGGCGGGGTAAGAATTGCCGCCACAACAAAAATAAGCAAAATAGCAAATTTTCTGTTACGACGCATAAATTCTGGCGTGAGGAGGCCAAGTTTTGCCAAAAAGTACGCAAAAAGCGGCATTTCAAAAACAAGGCCAAATGCTATGAGAAGCTTAAGCGCAAAGCTAAGGTACTCCTCAATAGATATCATAGGCACAATGGTTTCAGTGGCAAAACCCATGAAAAACTGGAACGCAATGGGAAACACAAAGGTGTAGCAAAAGCTTGCGCCTGCTATAAAGAAAAAGGCAGAAAAAAAGGCAAGTGGCATAACCGCTTGCTTTTCTTCCTTATACAGACCAGGGGCAATAAATGCCCAAATTTGATAAAATGTAAAAGGGCTTGTGAGGAAAAGGGAGGTAACAAGGCCTACCTTTAAATAAACAAAAAATGCCCCCTGAGGCGCCGTAAACATAAGCTTACTGCCTTCAGGCATGGTTTTAACAAGCGGCTCTGAAAGAAAGGCATACACTGCTTCCGAAAAGCCATAGCACGCCACAAAACCCAACATAATAACAATAAGCACGCGCGTAAGACGGTGGCGCATTTCATTTAAATGGCCAAGCAGGGTAAGAGGTTCTTCCTCTTCTTCCTTATGCGCAGAGCTTGGCGCAGCAGATGCCGGTGGGGGGCTTTCTGCCTTTACTGGCTGCGCAGACGGGTTAGCTTGGCCATCTGGCAGGGCTTTTTCGTCTTGCTTGGCAGAATCAGGCTTATTTGCTTTCTTTTTGGAAAAAAAACTCATGCTTTTTCCCCACTGGATTCTGGGCTAGGCGGGGCAACGGTTTCTGCCCCTTCTTGAGGCGCTAAAGCCTGCGCATCGTTTACAGTGCCAGTCGGTGTGGGTGCAGATGCCGCCACAGGTGCAGGAGAAGCAGATGAAGGGGCAGGGGCTTCAGCAGTTTTGGCTGCTGCATCGCCACCCTTTTCTTCACCAAAAAGCTCTTCTTCTGCTTCTTTTTTCTTTTTTGAGTGTTCCTCAAACGCTATTTCCGTATTCAAGGTGCGCTGAAATTCCGTAGAAACACGGCGAAATTCCCCCATGGCCTTGCCAAGGGTATGCGCAACACTAGCCAGGCTCTTGGGGCCTAAAACCACAAGTGCCACCAGCAAAATAACCAAAAGTTCCGTACTGCCTATGCCAAACATAACATCCTGCGTGGAAAAAGGGGAGAATAATTCAAGGCAAACTCTACCCTATTTCCTTTTTTATTTCAAGTAAAGCTTGGAGGGCTTTTCCAAACAAGAATACTGCGATTTTTTCACACCCCATGTGGGCACATACAACGCTGTTTGTATGATGAAAAAATACCCTCTATGTCAAGACTGAGAGTTTTTTTGCATTTTTTATTAGTGTATCCACACGTTTTTGTTGACTTTGAGTCAACTGTGGGCTTCTGTTTTCTAAAATCTGTATGAATACCTGGGCAGAAGATGCATCAATGCAAACAAAAGCCCGCTCAGCATGCTGGGGCACTTCTTTTGCCCGGCATGTGCGCAAATGCTCAATAATTAAAGGGAAAATATTCTCATGGTATGCTGGTTTTGCTTTGCATAAGGCCGCAAAAACACGTATACTATTATCCCTTGTAATAACAGAACCATTTCTATACGCCTGCACAACCGTATCAATATGCGCATAAACAGTATCTGGGTTAAGAGCTGCTACAGTCCCCAAAGCTATCATACTGCCCCATACAAGCCTGTTGTTGCGGGAAGATAAAAGTGTAATAAAGGTTTCTGCATACCCTGCAATGCGTTCTGGATCTCTGTACCCAATTTCATACAGAACTTTTATGCAATCACTGGCAATGGCCTTATTTTTTCCCTGCAAACCTTCTATTAGCGCGTCCATGTCTTCTTTTGTGCCATGCGCACACAAATCAAGCGCAAGCGCAATATTGGCATCATCTCCACTTTTGCCCAAGTTTGTGGCAAGCTTATCCAACACCTTGCTTTTTTCCATATACCTCCTCCTTGTTATGGATGCCTGCTTTCCTGCTCTCTATTTTTTTCCAGAAGGCTTTTTCCTTAGAACAAGCTCTACACCTTTTGCATTGGCTGCTTCTTTAAGCAAGTTTGAAGCTAAAATAGCCCGCTCTTTTAGTGGTAATGCATGTGTATTATCAAGCCTTAGCATAATACTGCGCATATCTTCTACATCTAATACGTTTGCAGCAACACAAAAAAGCGTTTTTTTTCGCCCATCATTGCATGTATCTAACAGTATATGTAAATTGTTTGCCTTTTCATGTAAATTTGCCATATACGCAGAAATACCTATTTGTTGCGCTTTTTGCATATCCTGCACTCTGTGAGCATGGGTGATAAAAGAATCGTATTCATCTACAACAGGAAGCCCAGTGCCGTCACACATAAAGTGCTGGCAAGGATACTGGGAACATTGGAAGCAATATTCTATGCCCCCATGCTCCAAGCTGCAGCGGGCAAGCGCACATGTCTGGTTACCCGCCCCTCCGCCACAGCCTGGACAATGCCCACCCAGTTGCATGGGGCATAAGGCGCAATTTAAGCCGCATAAAGAAAACTGCGTGTTGTGTCGCACAAAATTTTTCATACAACATCCCGGATTCTTTGTGCCATTTTTGCACAATTATGGCTGCAAAAGCTGCCGTTTCCATACCATAAAAACCAGGAAAGCAAGGCAGGTGCCTGCGCCAATAAGTATGCTTTCTACAGGCAGAGTATCCGCAAGAGGGCCAAAAACAAGCATTCCCAGAGGCAAGGCGGCAGAAGTAGTAACCTGTAGCACACTAAAAACGCGGCCGTGCAGGGCTTTTTCTACCTTTTCCTGCAAAAGCACTGTGATAGGCGCGTTATAACAGGGAGAAGTAATGCCAATAAAGGCATTAAAAAGCAAATAGAGTGGGAAAAACGCGGCAAAACCTAAAAAAACCATAAGCACAGCGTAAACAAAGGCTGCCAGCAAAACCGTGAGGTGACGCCGGGCAAAACCACCCCACCAGCTAATAAGCACGCCACCACATACCATGCCTATGCTATACGCCATTTCGCTTGCAGTCAAACGCCATATTTCCGGGCCAAAACTGCGGCTTACAAAAAGAGGGGTAAGAAAGGCTGAAGGGCTTATGAGAAAAAGCACCACAAACTGGAACACAAGCAAACGCCAGAGAAAGGGGTTTTGCCGCGCATACGCAAAACATTCCTTTAAAGACTGCAAAATGGGTTCGTATTTTTGGGCTACCCGTACAAAAGCCGGCACTGCAATGCTTGCTGTTATGGCAATGCCTAAAATTGCCGTGACAATGTCTACCATAAGCACCGCTGCCAAAGGGTAAAGCGCAATAAGCGCACCGCTTAAAGCCGGGGCAAGCAAAGTTGTGCAAGACATAAAGGCGCTGTTCATGCCATTTACGCGCATAAGCTTGTCTTGTGGCACAATTTGCGGCAACAGCGCGTTAACTGCTGGCATTTGTATGCCTGTGCCAAGCGCGCGCACGGCAAGCACCATAAGCAGCAAGGGCATGGAATAATAACCGTACCACAATGCCACAGCCAAAACCGCTGTAGCGCAGGCAACAGCCGCATCTGCCAGCATGACCATAACCTTGCGGCTATACCTGTCTACCCAGACACCGGCAAATAAAGAAACCGCTATTTGCGGCAAAAAACCGCATAATGTGGCCAGCATAAGCATACTGCCAGAGGATGTGCTGAGTGTAATATGCCAAATAAGCGCATACTGCACAAGGGAAGAGCCAAGTAAAGAAATATTCTGGGCAAGCACAAAGCGCAAAGCTTTGCTTTGCCACGACTGAGGGGCAGAGAGAAAGAGAAAATTGCGCATAAAAATTCCTGTCAAACAAAACAAGAGGTTCAAATTCCGGGCAATAAAAAAGCCAGGAACATTACCCTGGCTGTATATGCGCGCATGACAAACAGACACAACACATGTGTTATGCACCGTTTGCCAATGGAAAATTTTACGCTGTACTATGCCCTGCCCAATGTCCACTGGCTGCGTATATGCAGGGCGTTGCGTCTTCTCATTCTATCTGCAAGAACCATTTTGCTTGCTCCTTGTTTTTTACACATAGCGTTACTTTTTATAGGTGTCAAGCCTGCTGGCACTGCTATTCTATCTGCCTGTTTTAGTTAGAAAAAGTTTAGCACAGCTCTAAACAATACAAGGTATTTTCTGCATCAAAAACAAAGCCACAGGCTAAAAGCGTATGGCATGAGGCCGTGTTTTCAGGTTCCGGCTGCACAATAATGCGCTTTGCACCCGGGATATGCCGTATTTTTTCAACAAGCGCTTTTACCATGCATGTTCCTATGCCTTGCTTTAAATACGCACTCTCCCCTATCATATAGTCAATACTGTATGTGCCTTCTTTTTCTATAGTACCATGCCATGTTTCTTCACCATTTACATAGAGATAATACTGACAAAAACCAACAGGTCTGCCAGCATTTTCTGCCATAAAATGATAAAGCCAGTTGTACTCCGCATGGCGTTTTTCTACTTCTTCAAGCCAATCTTCTGGATGATGGTACCACTTTGCCACATGGGGTTTATACAGCCATTCTTTATACAAAGCAATATCATATTCCTGTAATTCACGCAGCACAAGTGCAGAAATATTATTGTTGGGAAGCATAGCACTCTATTCCTGTATGCAGTATTATGCTGACTGATATAAAGACTTTCCAAACTTATAGGCAGTTTCTAAATGTCCTGTGTTTTGTATGTGAAGATTGCAA
>CAZPTC010000115.1:0-7334 GCA_964589455.1 uncultured Desulfovibrionaceae bacterium
AAGATGTGGCTGCCCCGCCTGCCAGTGGCTCCTGGCCCTGCGCTGGTATGGTGGTTTGCCCGTGTTCTATGTCTACCCTTGGGAATATTGCCTACGGCACGGGCCGCAATTTATTGCACAGAGCGGCGGATGTGACCCTTAAAGAACGCAGACCCTTGGTGCTGGTGGTGCGGGAAAGCCCGTTTTCTGCCATACATTTGGAAAATATGCTTAAGCTTTCCCAGGCTGGGGCCACTATTTTTCCTCCATTGCCAGTCTTTTATGCAAAGCCGGAAACTGTGGACGATATGCTTGGACATTTGGCAGGCCGTATTTTAGATGCGCTTATTCCTCCGTGGCTTGTGGCCCTAGGAGTACAGCATTCCTTTTCTTTTCGTTGGGGCGACCATAACGGGCAAAAGGCACTTTCTACCATATAAACCTGTACACAAGAAACTGCTGCAACACAGGAGGCACAATGTCTTTTCAACTTATATGGCATGGGCATTCTACTGTCCAGATTATGACTCCATCTGTGAATATAGTGATAGACCCCTTTTTTGATGGTAATCCTGTTTGCTCCACAAAGTGGGAAGATGTGGTGACCAATATAGTGCTTGTCACCCACGGTGGATCAAGCCACGGAGACCATGAAGGCCAGGCAGTGGAAATTGCCACCAAAAACCATGCCAAGCTTGGGGCCATTGTGGAACTTGCTGATTCCTTTGTTGAGCGCGGCCTGGACAGAGAGCTTTTGCTCAATGGCATGGGCTGGAACATTGGGGGCACAATAAACTGGCAGGGTACCTATATGACTATGGTGCAGGCTTTCCATTCTGCCGGTTATGGCGCACCAGTCGGGTATATTATCCAGCTTCCGGGTGGATATACTGTCTACCATGCCGGAGATACAGGCCTTTTTGGTGATATGGCGCTGTATGCCAAGCGTTACAGCATTGACCTTGCTCTTTTACCCGCAGGTGGTGTATTTACTATGGATATGGAAGACGCCGCAAGAGCGGCAGCTCTTTTAGGCGCAAAATCAGCCATGCCTATACACTGGGGTACATTCCCTGCTTTGGCGCAAAGTACCGAACCCTTTGTAGAGGCTTTGCGCCGCCATGCGCCTGCCTGTAAGCCACTCTGCATGCTGCCTGGCCAGCGCGTTTCTCTGTAGCGTAGAGTTTGTGGTGCGCATACCTTTAGTTCACCGGAGAATTTTTGCGGAATGCCTGAAAGTTTTTGGGCTTTCGCTTAGTATCCTGCTTATCCTTATCCTTATGGGCAGGGCTCTTCAGTTGCAGGATACGTTTTTTGGTTTGGAAATGGGGCTTAAAGATACCCTTTTACTGTTTGGGTATATGGCCCCTTTCTTTTTGCAACTTGTCATGCCTGTTGCCTGTATGCTGGCTGTTTTCATAACTTTTTTGCGTATGAGTACAGACAGGGAGCTTGTGGCTCTGCACGCAGGGGGCATTGGCCTTATGCGCCTTATCCCTGCCCCCCTTCTATTTGGGGTACTGTGTTTTCTTTTTACGCTGTGGGTAGCACTTTTTGTGCTTTCATGGGGTATGGATAATTTCCGTAGTACAGTTATGGAAATTGCAGGCAACAGGGCAAAAATTGTGGTGCAGGCCGGGGTATTTAATAAAGACGTACCCGGTCTGGTGTTTTATGCGCGCAATGTGGACCCTGTAAAAGGCACACTGGCCCATGTTATTGTAGAAGATTCCTCCCGTACAGAGGCACGCCTTACTATTTTAGCCCCCTACGGCACATTAAGCACGGATAATGACAAAGGAGAGCTTGTTTTTCTGCTTAAAGACGGCCGCGTGTATGCAGAGCAAGGCAATGGCATAAGTGTTTTGAATTTTGAGGAATACATTATACGTTTGCGCTATGATAAACTTTTTAAGGGCTTCAGTTTAGACCCCTTACGCCCGCGGGAAATGTCCTTTGCGCAGCTTATGGAATACCAGGTGGAAGAACTACTGCTTTCTGAGCCTAACCTGGCGTATAAGGTAGAGGTGGAGCGCCATAAGCGCTTTATATTCCCTTTTGCCTGCCTTGTGCTGGCGCTTTTTGCCGTGCCACTGGCTACAGCGTTTAAAGGCCTGCACCAGCAAAGTGGTGTTGTGCTGGCGCTTGGCATGTTCTTTTTTTATTATGGGGTGGTATCACTTGGTATTAGCCTTGGAGAAGCAGGGGCACTTTCACCCTTATGGGGCTTATGGGTGCCTAACATATTGTTCTTACTTTTGGCCTTTTATTCCCTACACTTGGCAAATCAGGAGCGTATTCCCCAGTTTATGGATATTGCGCGCAGATTTCGCCAGCGTGCAAAGCGAAAAAAAGCCGGACATGTTCAAGAAGACGGGGGTCAGGCATGAGCTTGCTTTTCCGCTACCTGTTTAAGAATAACTGCCGCTTGCTTTTGCTTACGCTGGCTTTGGGCGTAGGGCTTTATCTGCTTGTAGAGGTGGTGGATAAAGCGGATGTGTTTGTGGAAACAGGCAGCGGGTTTTCTGTTGCTGCCATGTATTTTTTGGTGCGCACCCCCTTTATTATTTCCCAGATTCTGCCAGCGGTTTTTTTGCTGGCAACTGTGATACAGCTTTGTTTTTTGGCCAAAAGCAGAGAGCTAGTGGCTTTGCAGGCAGGTGGCCTGGCCTACAGCCGTGTGGTGACAGCGGTATTACTGTGCGGGGTGTTCTGGGGGGGAGTGCAGCTTGCTTTTTCCCAGTATGTGGGCATAAAGGGCGATGCGTATGCAGAACGCATCTGGAAGGAAGAAATACGCAAGCGCGAAGCTGTGGGGCGTACTGCCGAGAATATATGGTTTACAGAGGGAGACTATATTGTATCCTTTAAATATATGGAGTTAGACGATAACCAAAGCGCGGAAGGCCGCGACCTTTCCATTTACCACCTTGCGCCAGATGGTTTGCGCTTTACTTCCATTTACCGGGCGCCTGTGTTTACTGCCAGAGCAGGCGATTGGGCAAGCCCGCTTGTGACGCATATTAACCCGGATACATTTACTAGAGTGCAGGAAACAGATGTGCATTTTCCCATTAAGCAAAACCCTGCCTTTTTCTTTGTTTCCAGCCAGTCCAATCCCCAGCAGTTTTCTTTGTGGGTGCTTGGCGAGGCCATACAAATGCTGCAAAACTCCGGCTCAAATGTAGAGGGCTTGCTTACTGCATGGCACAGCAAAGTGGCATATGCCGCTTCTTTGGTGGTTTTGGCGCTTTTGGCGGCTGCCATGCTTACATTGACGGAAAATGTGTATGTGGCTTCTGCTGTAGCTATGGTGACAACATTTATTCTTTATGTGTGTATTCTTGTGGGCGAAAGTTTGGGCTCGCGCGGTTCAGTGCCGCCTGCTGTGGCCGCATGGGCGCCCAATATTATTCTCGCCGTGTTAGCGCTGTGGCGCTTGCATGTGTATAATTTGCGGCGATAACAACATGCTTTGCGAATTATAGGCGAATATGCTTTAGGGGCTGCCAAATAAAAAACGCCCTATATGCTGGATAATGCGTTCCGTTTCCTGCGCGTGGAACCATGCTGTGTTTGCATCTGCGCGGAACCATGTAAGCTGGCGTTTGGCGTAGGCTTTGGTGTTTGCATCCCATAATGCTACCGCATTTTCTAAAGAAAGTGTGCCTTGCATATACGCCAATAATTCTGCACAGCCAATGCCAGACCAGCCGGGTGCAGCCGGGTCTGGGCAAGTGGCCCATGCTTGACGGGCTTCTTCCAAAGCGCCATTTTGCAGCATGGTGTGTATGCGCGGCAGAGAGCGGCTGCGGATTTCCTGTATATTGGGCCCAATGCCAAGTGTGAGAGTGGGCATGGGGGGCAAAAAGGGCACAGTTTTTTCCTGCTGCCAGGCAGAAAGGGTTTTCCCTGTGCTTTCCCATACTTCCAGGGCTCGTAAAATGCGCTGGGTATCATTGGGATGCAGGCGGTTTGCCATAACAGGGTCAATGCTTGCCAGTTTGCCATGCATGGCTGGCGCGCCATGCTTGCGGGCCTCTTCCTTTAATTGCGCAGAAATGGCTTGGGGTACAGGGGGTATTTCTGCAAGGCCAGAGAGCAAGGCGCGGAAGTAAAAACCAGTACCACCAGTAAGAATAGGCACCATGCTTTGGGCATGGCAACTTTGTATTGTTTGGGCCGCACGTTGTGCCCAGGCTGCTGCCGTGCTTTTTTCTGTTGTTGGCAGGTAGCCATAAAGCAAATGCGGGAAAAGGCTTTGTTCTTCTTTACTTGGCTGGGCAGTGATACGGGGAAAGTCTGTGTATATTTGCCGTGAGTCTGCGTTAATAATGGCAGCATTGCAGCCATGTTTTTCCAGTTCATGGGCAATGGTAAGCGCAACAGCGCTTTTACCGGCTGCGGTTGGTCCTACAAGACAGAGAAGTTTTTGCACCATACAGTATACATATAACGGTTAAGCCAGAAAAGACAAATAAAAAGCTTTTTAAGAAAGGGCAGAGGGGTGAAGGAGGGGAAACCATATATTCACAACACGGTTTTCTCTTTCTCCATCGCACTGTATACTTTGCCCAAAGCTTGCAATACAGGTGCCGGCACAAGGGTACTGACATCGCCCCCAAGGGAAGCCACGCTTTTGATAATGGTAGAGCTTATATACATCCAGCTAAAGTCTGTCATCAGAAAAACGGTTTCCACATCCGGGCAGAGCTTGCGGTTCATAAGGGCAAGCTGAAACTCGTATTCAAAGTCAGAAACAGCGCGCAGGCCGCGTAAAAGGGCGCATGCATTTTTCTTGCGCGCAAATTCTACAGTAAGGCCTTCAAAAGGTTCTACCAGCACATTGGGGGTATCGGCAAAGCTTTGGCGTGCAAGTTCTACCCGTTCATCCAGAGAAAAAAGAGTTTTTTTGGAGGTATCTGCTGCAACTGCCACAATGACCGTTTGGAAAAGCTCTGCACCGCGGTGTACAATGCCGGTGTGACCATTGGTAAGAGGGTCAAAGGTGCCGGGGTAAATGGCTATGCCAAGTCTTGGGCCGGGGTTTTGGTCCATAAAAGAATCCTTGTCTGGCCGAATGTGCGGTCTACCTCTGGCATAAGGCCAGGGAAAATATCAGGGCTTAGGGGGTTATGGCGCTCTACTTCTGCTATTAAAAAGCCATTTTCTGCAAGCCAGTTATTTTGGGTAAGACTGGTGATAAGGTTTTTAAGGCGGTCAAAGGCATAGGGGGGGTCTATAAAAATAAGGGGAAAGGGGGCAAGCCCGCGTTTTTGGGGCGGGCGGCTTATAAAGCGCACAACATCTTCTTCCATAATATGGCATTGGGCGGCAATGTCCAGCTTGCGGGCATTTTCCGCTATGCAGGTTGCGGCTTTGGGGTTATTTTCCACAAAGTACGCTTTATCTGCACCGCGGCTGAGGGCTTCAAAGGCAAGGGCACCACTGCCGGCAAATAAATCCAGCACATGGAGGGAGTTAAAGGAAAGCCCGCGTGAGGTAAGCATGGAGAACACCGCTTCCCGCACAATTGACATTGCAGGGCGGTAGCCGGGGCCTTCCACTGTTTTAAGACTGCGCCCTTTATGGACGCCCGCTATTATGCGCATATTTACCCTTACACCTGGGAAAGGAAGTTAAGAAGGTCCTTGTGAATTTCCAACAGTCTGTCACGTGTATCTGTCTGCACTTCCCACGGCTTTTGGGGCATAGATGCAAGGCGGGTATGGAGCTGTGCCATACGCTGATCCATTTCGTCCAGCAAAAAGTGCCAATCTACTGTGGGCAGGCTTTCTGTGCAGGTTGTGCAAATGGCCGCGGCATTGCCGTGTATTTCCATTTCTTCCATAAAGGAAGGCACCTGGGCTGTAAGGGCAAACTTTTCCTGAATAAGGGCTTTAAGTGCGGTTTGGGCTTTTTCTTCCCCGTGGATAAGGACAACCTGCAAGCCAGGGTGAACAGCACCAGACATCCATTCCAGAATTTGACTTTGCCCGGCATGGGCGGAAAAGCCGTTTATGGTGAAAATTTTTGCTTTTATGGCAAGGTCTGCATTAAAAAGGCGCACAGGGGAAACACCATCTACAATTTTGCGGCCAAGAGTGCCCATTGCCTGATAGCCCACAAAAACAATACTGGCCCCGGGTTTCCACGCATTATGTTTTAAATGGTGCTTAATGCGGCCAGCATTACACATACCACTTGCAGAAAGAATAATGGCGGGGCCTTTTGCTTCATTTAAAGCTTGCGATTCCCCGGCAGTAAGTGTGTAGTGGATATTATACTTGGCAGAGCCTATATTGGCTATACTACCTGCTTCCGGGGTTTCAAGCATATTGGCGTACTTTATAAACACATCTGTGGCGCGTATGGCAAGGGGGCTGTCCACATAAATGGGCATATCGTGCGGTAACTTGCCTTTATCTGTAAGCATCATAAGGCTGTAAAGCACTTCTTGTGTACGCTCTATAGCAAATGTGGGGATAATGACTTTTTCTTTGTTTTTGTAGCTGTAGGCAATGGCTTCTGCCAGTTCATTCAGGGTATCGTCTTCGCCTTTGTGGTCTCTGTCCCCGTAAGTAGATTCTACAAAAAGGTAATCTGCTTTTGGCGGAGAATCGGGGTCTGCCAGTAACAGCGCGCCAGGGCGGCCTAAGTCACCAGAAAACACAAGGCGTGTGGTTTTGCCATCTTCTGTTATTTCCAGCTCTAAAAACGCGGCCCCTAAAATGTGGGCCACATAGTGGTATATTACACGTATGCCGGGCGCTGGTTCAAAGGGCTTCTCAAATTCTACTGTGCGCACAAGCTCCATAGTTTTTTCGGCATCTTCTGTGGTATACAGAGGGGTACCTTCTGCTTTTTGGCCCTTGCGTTTAGAATGGGCTTCCCGCCAGGAAAATTCTGTTTCCTGGATATGGGCGCTGTCGTCCAGCATAAGGGTAAGTAAATCTTTTGTGGGGGTTGTGCAGTAAATGGGGCCTTTAAAGCCCTCTTTGGTGATGCGCGGCAAAAGACCGGAGTGGTCAATATGGGCATGGGTAAGTACCACAAAGTCAAGGCGGGGCGTGAGGTAGTTTTGGGTTTGGGCATTGCGCTTTTCCAATTCCTGGTTGCCTTGGTACATGCCGCAATCCAGCAAAAAGCGGCTCCCGGCTGCTTCTATGGCGTAGCAGGAACCTGTAACAGTTTGTGCGGCTCCCAAAAAGGTAATCTTCATAGTGCCTCCAACAATGATGTAGCGCACATCATAGCGCTTTTTTTCGCAAAGGACAAGCGCTTCTGGTGACCTTTCGGCCTGGAACTTTTCCTTCTTTTGCATACTTGGAACCTTTTATCCTTTTATAAAAATT
>CAZPTC010000116.1:0-7293 GCA_964589455.1 uncultured Desulfovibrionaceae bacterium
CTTCAGCGCGGTTAATGGCGCTTTGCATTTCCCCTTCAGACTGGGCAATAACAGCACGCTTTTCCCGTTCTGCACGCATTTGCTTTTCCATTGCCTGCATAACGGAGGCTGGGGGTGCAATGTCGCGTATTTCGTAACGCAAAACTTTAATACCCCAGGGGGATGTTGCTGCGTCAAGAGCGGCCACAACTTCCTGGTTAATGGTATTACGTTCTTCAAAGGTGCGGTCTAATTCCAGCTTACCAATGGCAGAACGCAGGGCTGTCTGCGCAAGCTGCACAGAACCCACCAGAAAGTCGTTAATACCATACGCGGACTTTTCCGGGTTAATAACTTGCAAATACAGCACGCCGTCAATATCTACGCTCACGTTATCGCGTGTGATACAGGTTTGCTTGGGTACATCCAAAACCTGTTCCTTAAGGGTTCGCTTATAAGAAACGCGGTCAATAAAGGGAATAAGAATGTGAAAACCCGCGTACAGCACTGTACGGAATTTCCCCAGACGTTCCACAATAAAAGCCTGCTGGTTGGGTACAACAACAGCCGTTTTAATAAGTACAACAACACATAGAATAGCAAGAACAAGAAGAACAATAAGAGTATCTGACATACTACCACCTTTGTTTTATGAAAAATCAAAAATTAGAGCGGCTCTACCTTTAAAAGCAATTCATCATCATCCACAGGTGCAATAACCTTCACTTCCGTGCCAACCGGGATATTTTGACCCGCTGTAGCCCGCCAGTATGAACCACCCATGGCAATTTCCCCTTCCTTATTGGCCTGTATCTCGCGGATAACCTCCGCGTGCCTGCCAGCATGGGGAAAAGCTTGTATCAACTCTTCTTTGGCACTGCGCTTTCGCCCTTGGAATGTCGTTATGAGCTTACGACGTAAAAGGAACAAAGAAGCTAACGAAACAACAATAAAAACAACAAGTTCTAATTCTAAACCAGGCCTTAAAGCAGCCACAAGAGCAGCCGCCCACGCCCCTACACCAAAAAAGATAATAACAAATGAATAGGAGAGAAGCTCAATAATAACAGCAGCAACACCAATTAAAAACCAGATAAGAGCAGGACTTAATCCCATATCTTCCTCCTTATATACAACTCTATTCTAGACGAGAAGCACAAACTTGTCTAGCCACTTATTTCCTGCAACAGGGCATGCGCACCAAGGCTTTGGTTACTTGCAACATATAACAGAAACACACACTTAACGCATACTATAAGGGCAGCACCACAAGGCACTGCCTTTTTTGCATACAACACAAAAAGGCGGGGTACCAAGGGTACCTCGCCTAAAATGCCAGAAAAGCAATATGTTACGCCATTTTATTAACGGCTTTTGCTAAGCGGGAAATTTTGCGTGCGGCTTTCTTCCAGTGGATTACACCTTTAGAAGCGCTTTTATCAAGTTCAGACATGGCCAGAACAAGAGTTTCCTGGGCAGCGGACTTATCCGCGGCATGGACGCTTGTACGCACTTCCTTCACCACATTCTTAACACGGGTGCGGACAGAACGGTTACGCACATTGCGCTTTAAGCTTTGCTTATGCCGTTTAATTGCAGACTTATGATTGGCCACGCTTAACCTCCAAGAAAAACGTGCAAAAGGTGAAATATGGATATGCCGTAAGGCAGTTCGTTTCGTGAACACATTTTGTAGCCTTAAACTTTCCGCTTGTCAACCGTTTTGAGAAGGGATATTTTGGGCAAATCCATCTGGCAGGTATAATATTGCCAATTCAAAATAACATGCTGTTTTTTCTGCATAATGAGGAAACATGAACCCAAGCCCCACATTTATTGCCCTGGACTTTGAAACAGCAGATAAAGGGCCAGACAGCGCCTGCGCGCTTGGCATGGTGCGTTTGCGCAACGGGCAAATTGAAGATACCTTTTACAGCCTGATTCGGCCTCCGCGCAAGCAAGTGTTATTTACGTGGGTGCATGGGCTTACCTGGCCTATGCTGGAACCGTGCCCTACATTTAAAGACCTATGGGGACAAATTTCCGCCTTTGCAGACGGCGCGGACTACTTTGCGGCACACAACGCTTCTTTTGACCGCGGCGTGCTTTATGCATGCTGCCAGGCCGCAAAACTGCCACAGCCCCCTGCCCCCTTTCTTTGCACCCTGAAGGGGTCTCGCAATTATTTACAGCTTCCCTCTAACTCGCTTAATAATGTAAGCGCACACTTGGGTATTCCGCTTATTCACCACCACGCGCTGGAAGACGCAACTGCTTCTGCTAAAATACTTGCCCACTTACTTACAGAAAAAGAAGCCAGTGTAGAAAGCTTGCTTGTGGGCATGGGGAAGAAGAAAGCAGCAAAAAACAAAAATCCATAGGCAATTAAACAAAAAAACCGTTTTGCATACTGCAAAACGCCCTGGTTTTCTCAGCTTCTCAAATTGCCACCACATAGAATAAAGTTTTTGAGAATGGTGGATAAAACTTGAGAGAGAGGGGAAACCTTTTGCGCCTTTCTGGCGAAAAAAGGTTTCCCCTCTCTCAATAATTCTTTACTCTTGTCAAAACTATTTAATTTCGACAACAGCGCCGGCTTCAGTAAGCTGCTTCTTGGCTTCTTCGGCGTCTTCTTTAGACACAGCTTCCTTCAAGGTGGAGGGGGTGGTATCCACTTTGTCCTTGGCTTCTTTAAGGCCAAGGCCGGTCAGGGCGCGCACAACTTTGATAACGCCAATCTTGTTAGCGCCGGCGTCTTTCAGGATAACGTCAAATTCGGTCTTTTCTTCCACTTCTTCAACTGCGGCAGCGGGGCCAGCAGCCACTACCATAGCGGCAGCAGGGGCAGCGGCAGAAACGCCAAACTTTTCTTCAAGTTCTTTGATGAATTCAGAAAGTTCAAGAACGGTCATGTTGGCGATAAAATCAACAACTTGCTCTTTGGTAACAGACATGGTTTTTCTCCAGGAAGGTAAATGTTTTCGCTAAAAATCGCTAACTAGGCGGCCTTTTTTTCTTCTATGGCTTTAAGCGCATAAAGAAGCGGGCGTATCATATTGGCCATAAGCGACACAAGGTTGGTGGGGACGGCGTTCATGGTTCCCAAGGTTTGGGCAAGCAAAACCTCGCGGCTTGGCAACTTAGCAAGGTTATCTACGCCTTCGGCGCTGATTTGCTTGCCTTGCAACGAAGCATGGCGGATTTTGAAAAGCTTGCTTGTCTTGGTGAACTCTGTGAGTGCTTTGGCCACTGCCACAGGATCGGCGAAACCAAGGGCAACACCGCAGTTTTCCTTAAAGCCATCTTTGATGACTTCATGTGCGGTGCCGGTGAAGGCGATACTAGCCAGAGTGTTTTTGACGACAACAAATTCGCCGCCGCTTTCGCGGATTTTCACTCTCAGCCGTGTCAGCTCTTCCACCGTCATTCCCTTGAAATCGGTCACGACCGCGAATGACGCGTCTACGGACCGTGCCCGTATACTGTCAATAAGAGCGGCTTTTTGAGACCTGTTCACGTGATGCTCCTCAATTAGGGGTGTACGATGGAATAGCGAGTCAAACATAAGTCTGGGCAGGATAATTAAGCCTTGCGGCCCCTGCTGTCATTGACTCGAAATTCCTTCCTCTGCCTATATCTGAAAAGCATACGGGAAAACCGTATGCTTTAGAGAACAACTACTAGCCTTCCAGCAATTTCTTGACGGAGGCTATATCTGCGCGGAAACCGGGGCCCATAGTGGTGGAAACGGAAATGGAGCGCATGTATTGGCCCTTGGAAGCAGAAGGCTTTAAGCGGTTCACTGCGTCCAAAATGGCTTTTAAGTTATCCATAATTTTTTCCGGGCCAAAGGAGACTTTGCCAAGGGGGGCGTGCAACACACCGGCTTTGTCTACTTTAAATTCTACGCGGCCTGCTTTTAACTCTTTCACGGCAGTTGCCACATCAAAGGTAACTGTGCCGGTTTTAGCGTTAGGCATAAGACCACGGGGGCCAAGTACGCGGCCAACCTGACCAACAAGGGCCATAACATCTGGGGTGGCAACGGCTGCATCAAAATCCAGCCAGCCATCTTTAATGCGAGCCACAAGCTCTTCAGCGCCAGCTATATCTGCACCAGCTGCTTTAGCTTCGGCTTCTTTTTCGCCTTTGCAAAAAACTGCTACGCGGATGGTTTTGCCAAGACCGTGGGGCAGGCTAACAGCGCCACGCACCATCTGGTCAGAATATTTGGGGTCAACGCCAAGGCCAAGGGCCACGTCAACAGTTTCATCAAATTTCACAAAGGAGGCAGCAAGGGACTTACTAACGGCCTCTTCCAAGGTAAAGGGGTTGGTAAAATCAATACCTTCCACCGACTTACGATATTTTTTCCCGTGTTGGGGCATAGTTCTTTCCTCTTTGGTCAAAAATGCTGTTCCCGGACGGGATTACTTCACGTCAATACCCATGCTGCGTGCTGTGCCCAAAATATTACGGCGCGCGCCTTCAAGGTCTTTGCAGTTCAGGTCAGGCATCTTCAGTTTCGCTATTTCCTCAATTTGTGCCATGGTAACAGAACCCACTTTGTTTTTGTTGGGTTCGCCTGAACCTTTTTCCAGCTTGGCGGCTTTCAAAATCAGCACAGGGGCAGGAGGCGTTTTGGTGATAAAGGTAAAAGAACGGTCTGCGTACACAGTGATAACAACAGGGATAATGGTACCCTTTTGATCTTGTGTGCGGGCATTAAATTCTTTGCAAAAACCCATAATATTCACGCCATGCTGACCCAAAGCTGGGCCAACTGGCGGGGAGGGGTTGGCTGCCCCGGCAGGTATTTGCAATTTAATTTTGGCAACTTCTTTTTTAGCCATGGTGTTTCCTCTGCAAGCCTTAGGTTGCCCCAGGCTGTAACGCTTGAGTTGTTCAAGCTCCCGCCCTCTTTCCCAAAAAGGTGGGGCGGTATGCGGGCAAGCCCGCTGCCTCAAAACCAAAAATCAACAACTGCGCGCAAACGCACAGCAAACCAGGTTTATGTTTTGGAAACCTGGATAAAATCAAGCTCTACAGGGGTTTGTCTGCCAAAAATGGAAACAGAAACCCTGAGTTTCCCCTTGTCGTAGTTCACATCTTCCACAATACCGTTAAAGCCGCCAAAGGGGCCGTCTACCACGCGCACATCGTCGCCTTTATCAAAGTGGAATTTAGGACGCGGCTGCTCCTGGCGGGATTCCATAAGGGAAAGGATGCGTTCTGCTTCGCCAGGGCCCATAGGGGCGGGGCGGTTTTTGCCGCCAACAAAGCCGGTAACTTTGGGAATAGACTGGACAAGATGCCAGGAATAGTCCGTCATTTCCATACGAACCATCACATAGCCGGGATAAAATTTTCTGGTAGTGGTACGTTTTTGGCCACCCTTACCCAGTTCAACCACTTTTTCTGTGGGAACCACCACTTCATGGATAAGGCCCTGGTCTTGCTTTGTGCGCACAAGCTCGCGTATGGTCTGCTCTACTCTTTGCTCAAAGCCGGAGTAGGTATGCAAAATATACCAGCGAGAAAGCGGGTTGTCTGCACCTAAAGGCGCATTTTCCGCATGTTCAGTAGGAGAGGGCGCAGAAAGTTCCGGGGCTACAGCCATGTCTGCAACAGGCTGGGATGCTGAAGAAAACTCTTCCTGCGGCGTTTGCGCACCGGGCGCTGTTTCCTGCAAATCTTCCATTATTTACCCCATAGAACGGTTTCTTTACACATAGCAAGCTGGCTGCCACAAAAAGCGGAGCAGGCGGATAGTATCTGCGTATTGTGGGCACCTGCAAACTGCGCAGGATTACGGGCATTTACTACCACTTACAGCAGTGGCGCTTACGCTAAGCGCGAGAAAAGAAAGCCAGTATAACCCGGCCTTCAACAAACAAATAAAAATTTAGGAAAGAATGAGACGCATAAGCGAGGAAAGGCCCAGGTCAACAAGGCCTAACAATAAGGCCATAACAATAACAAAGCCAAAAACCACAAGGCTGGTATTGCGGGTTTCTTTCCAATTAGGCCAGCTAACCTTACGTAGCTCCACACGGGAAAGAGAAAAATACTCCTTCCACGATTCAAAGCGGGTTTTAAAGCTCACATGCTGCTTGTGCTGCTCATGATGCTTTTCACCCTTATCAGCCTTTGTGGACTTTTCGGGTTTTTCTGCTTTAATGGGCTTTTCGGCTTTTTCTTCCGTCTTACTTTTGCTCATGCTCGCCTCAAAAAAAGAAATGGCAGGCCAGGAGGGATTTGAACCCCCAACATCCGGTTTTGGAGACCGGCGCTCTACCGTTAGAGCTACTGGCCTGCGGACCCTCGTCTCCTTCTTATTGGGAGACGAGGGAGCGAAGTATTAGCGCGTTTCGCGATGGAGTGTGTGTTTCCTGTCCCAAGGGCAGTACTTCTTCAGCTCCAAACGACCCGTCGTGTTCTTCTTATTTTTCACAGTCGCGTAATTGCGGCGCTTGCATTCTGTGCAAGCGAGCAGGATATTGACACGCATGGTCTTACTCCAGAATTTCGGTCACAACGCCGGAACCCACGGTGCGGCCACCTTCGCGGATAGCGAAGCGCAGACCCTGGTCCATAGCGATGGGGGCGATAAGTTCAACTGTGAAGGTGGCGTTATCACCGGGCATTACCATTTCCACGCCTTCATTCAGCGAAATAACGCCGGTAATGTCGGTTGTGCGGAAATAGAACTGGGGACGGTAACCAGTGAAGAAGGGGGTATGACGGCCACCTTCATCTTTGGAAAGAACGTACACTTCAGACTTGAATTTCTTGTGGGGGGTGATGGACTTAGGAGCCGCAAGCACTTGGCCGCGTTCCACGTCTTCACGCTTAATACCGCGCAAAAGCACACCCACGTTGTCACCGGCTTCGCCCTGGTCAAGGAGCTTACGGAACATTTCAACGCCTGTGCAGGTGCTCTTCATGGTGGGGTTAATGCCCACAATTTCCACTTCTTCACCCACTTTGATGATACCGCGTTCCACACGACCGGTCACAACAGTGCCGCGGCCAGAAATGGAGAACACGTCTTCAATGGGCATAAGGAAGGGCTTGTCAATTTCACGCACAGGGGTAGGAATGGCGGTATCGCATGCTTCAAGAAGATCCAGAATGCACTTTGCGTCATCAGCTTTCCAGTCATCGCAGTGCAGCGCATTCAGCGCAGAGCCGCGGATAACAGGCACGTCATCACCAGGGAAGCCGTTGCTGGTAAGAAGTTCGCGCATTTCCATTTCTACAAGTTCAAGCAATTCGGCGTCGTCCACCTGGTCGCACTTGTTCATGAAAACA
>CAZPTC010000117.1:0-7271 GCA_964589455.1 uncultured Desulfovibrionaceae bacterium
CCCCCCCCCCCCCCCCCCCCCCCCCCCCCCCCCCCCCCCCCCCCACTCCCCCCCCCCCCCCCCCCCCCCCCCCCCACACCCCCCACCCCCTTCCCCAAAAAACTTTTCTCTATGGGGTATCGCTAAGGGCAGGGAATATCTGGCTCCCATTTTTTCACGAGGTTCATCCTCGTTTTTTTGTTTTAAGCCAATCCTCATTGTGATTATACAAAAACCCCCGTATACTCCTTACGGTTACCTGTATACCAGACTGCCAATTCTTACTATCTATCTGGCATACCAAAATATAACTTTCTAACCACTTTATTCCGGCCGGATACGCCGCAGGCATGTTGCGCAGCAACAGCCAAGGCGTATCCTGCCGGCAATAAGGGGGTTTGGGGGGGATTATCCCCCCCAATAATCTCTTCTTCCCAAGGGGGGGCACATGCGATTTGTAGATGAAGCGCGAATTAATGTTAAAGCTGGCAAAGGCGGCAATGGCTGCCTTTCGTTCAGGCGCGAAAAATTTGTGCCCAAGGGTGGCCCGGATGGGGGTAATGGGGGCGAAGGCGGCTCTGTGTACGCCAAGGCTTCCACTCGTCTTTTAAGCCTGTATGACTTCAGGCTGCAAAGAAATTACGAGGCTCCCAATGGGCAGGGTGGTATGGGTAGCCAGTGCGATGGCAGAAAGGGGGATGACCTTATTCTGGAATTGCCGGTTGGCACACAGCTTTATGAAATAGCGGAAGACGGGGAGTATTTGTTTGCGGATGTTTCTAACCCTGATGAGCTGGTTTTGCTGGCGCAGGGTGGGCGTGGCGGCAAAGGGAATGAGCATTTTAAAAGCTCTACCATGCGGGCACCGCGTTTTGCGCAAAAAGGGGAAGAAGGGCAGGAAAAAACCTTCCGGCTGGAGCTGAAAATTCTGGCAGATGCCGGGCTGCTTGGCCTGCCAAATGCGGGTAAATCTACCTTTCTCACGCAAATTTCTGCTGCACGCCCCAAAATTGCGCCCTACCCTTTTACTACGCTTACCCCAAACCTTGGCGTGGTGATAGATGAATACGACCCGGAAAAGCGCATGGTTGTGGCGGACATACCCGGCCTTATAGAAGGCGCGCACACAGGGCAGGGCCTTGGCTTTACCTTTTTGCGCCATGTAGAGCGCACGCGCTTTTTGGTGCATATTCTCAGTGTGGAAGACATTGGGGAAGAATCGCCCTGGAGCGGCTTTGACCTTATTAATGAAGAGCTGCGCCTTTTTGACGAAGACCTGGCCACACGCCTGCAAATAGAAGTAGTAAATAAAATTGACCTGCGCACCCCAGAAGAACTGGATGCCATAAAAGCCCTTGCCAAAGCAGATGGCAGAGAACTATTCTTTATTTCCGCCAAAACGGGCGAAGGTGTTGAGGCTTTGCTTGCCAGAATGTGGGAATTATGGGAAGAACTGGCCATGCACCACGCGCTTGTTCGCTATAGCGGCGAAGAAGGAACAACTAAAGACGAGTTTCCTGAAATTGAAGTGTTTTATGTGAGAGATTAACCATGCCCCGCCCATCCCTTTCCTCCGCTTCTTCCCTTGTTATCAAAGTTGGCAGCGCTGTTCTTACAGACGGTGAAGGTCTGGATTTTCCTGTTCTGCATCAGCTTGTTGACCAAATTGCCCTTTTGCACAAGCAAGGCAAAAAAGTTACACTTGTCAGCTCCGGCGCTGTGGCCGCCGGTCGCAAAGCCCTTGGCGGCCTGCATAAAATAGAAGGCATGGCTGGCAAGCAAGGTGCGGCGGCCATTGGCCAAGGCCGCCTTATGCGCGAATACGAAGACGCCTTTGCCACACACGGCCTTTTATGCGCCCAAGTTTTACTTACCCGCGAAGACCTGAAAAGCCGCGCCCGCTTCCTTAACGCCCGTAACACCTTTGCCCAGCTTCTGGATTGGGGCGTTACCCCCATTGTCAATGAAAACGACACCGTTGCCACCCAAGAACTCAAGTTTGGCGATAACGACGCCCTGGCCAGCCTGCTGCTTAATGTTGTAGAAGGCCAGCTTCTTATCAACCTTACATCCACCAAGGGCGTACTTGCCGCCAACCCCCTTACCACCCCGCCCCCCATACCTATTCTTGAATCTATTGACGATATAGAAAACCTTGACCTCAATGCCCTGTGCGGCGGCAAAACATCCGTCGGCACTGGCGGCATGTACTCCAAATTGCTCTCTGCCCGCCGCGCTGCCCAGCTTGGCGTTCCCACCCTTATTTTACCCGGTAAAGAACCCGGCATTCTTACCCAAGCCTTTGCCGGCGAACCAGTTGGCACCTTTATACCCGCCCCCAGCCGCATTGTCTCCCGCCGTAAATACTGGCTGGCCTACCAAAGCGAACCCCAAGGCATTATTACCATAGACTCCGGCGCTGCCACAGCCCTTACAGCACAAGGCAAAAGCCTGCTTGCTGGCGGCGTGAAACACGTTGAAGGCAACTTTGGTATGGGCGCACTTGTAGCCCTTTGCGCAGAAGATTCTACACCCCTTGGCGTGGGCCTTTGCGCCTATACCGCCGCAGACCTGCGCAAAATAATGGGCAAAAAACGCCACGAAGCTGCCGCTATTTTGGGCGATGCCCACTATCCAGAAGTGATACACCGAGACAACTTGCTCCTCCACGCCGCTGTTTGAGGAAGAGGGGGAGAGGAATGCGCTTGGGGGGGATAATCCCCCCCAAACCCCCTTATTGCCGTGAGGAAGGCGGCTTGACGCTTGCTGCGCAAGCTGTCTGCGCCGCCTTCCTCACGGAATAATTGGATTTGAGAAGGTTTAGCAACGGATTTCCCACAACCAACTTGCTTTGATTTACCGGAAAAGTTTTTCTTTAATTAAACAACTATTCCCGAAAAAATCGAGCTTGCGAGATTTTTTCGGGAATGGCAAAGAGCGCCCTTGCTTCTTTCTGTTCTTTTGTCCTGCGGACAAAAGAACAGAAAGAAGCACGGGCGCAATATTTTTCCAGCCAAAGCCAACATGCAACCCCGGCAGGTGCCGAGCGTCCAGCCTGCACCAAACAAGGGGGTTCGGGGGAAATTATTTCCCCCGACGGGGTCTGGGGCAGCGCCCCAGCAACAGTAACACGTTTACGCTAAGCCTTCCAGCACTTGGATATCGTCAGCGGAGAGCAGTTTATCCAGATCCAGCAAAATAAGCAGTTTATCTTGCAACTTACCTACGCCGCTAATGTAGTCAGAATCCAGACCAGCCACTACGGGTGGTGGTGGTTCCACGGTGCTGGCGGGGATACGCAGCACTTCGGAAACGGAATCCACAACAAAGCCCACGGTCATCCCATTTATTTCAATAACAATAATGCGTGTTTCCTGATCCATAGCTTTAACGGAAAGGCCAAAGCGGCGGCGCAGGTCAATAATGGGGATAACAAGGCCACGCAGGTTAATCACGCCTTCTACAAAAGCGGGGGCACGGGGTACTTTGGTAATATCCATGATGCGGATTATTTCCACAACTTTAAGGATATCCACGCCAAATTCTTCGCTTCCAATGCTGAAGGTGACAAGTTGGTAAAGCTCGTCGTCTCTTTTATCCGATACAGAGGCCATGCCTTGCTCCTTCGTTATAATTCACCGTATATGACGCGTGTAACTTCTAGTTTTATCGGCTTTTAACGACGCAGGATTAGAGTGTTTTGTAAAAAGTTTGATACAAAAGTGCGTACAGGAAAAGCCTTTACGGGAAGAATATGGGGTTATTATGGGAGCTTGTCAAGCTTTTTGCGCCAGTTGCTGTTATTTCAAAGGTGTTTTCAAGGCCCACCATAGCGTAGCCTGCAATGCCAATTTTAGGTTCCAGGGCAAAAACCATACCTTCTTCTATGGGCTCATGGAAGGCGGCGGCAATAACAGGGGCTTCATCAATGCAAAGGCCGATGCTGTGGCCCAAAAATGGCACCTGGTTGGCATTAAGGCCCATAAAGGCGTGTTCAAACGGGGTGGCGGCAACAAGCTTTTTCACACGCGCCCAAATATCGGCGGGTATGGCACCGGGCTTCATGTGGCTGGCGGCTTCTTCCTGCACGGCAACGCATACATCGTAGGCAGCACGGGCTTCTGCGGGCATGTCTTCTGGTTTGCCTGCAAAAAAGCACTGGGTTTTATCGGTGATATAGGCTTCAAAATTAAAGGCCATATCTACAGTAAGGGGCATATTTTTTTCCCAAACTGTGGTGCTGCCAAGACAAGGCAGGGCGGGATGGATGCCACGAAAACCCATAGGGCCATTGTAGTAGTGCGGGTAATTGCCGGAAGAGCCAGTGGCAACATGGCCAAAAAATACTTCTTCCCCCGGGGCATTCATGCGCATAAGGCCGCCATGCCCTAATTCCAGGTAGATATTAACAACATGGCGGGCAATGGTGTTTTCGTCCATGCCGGGGTGAATGCGGGTGGGCAAAAGTTCTTCCATAGCAAGGCGGTGCAGGCTTCCGGCTTTACGGATTTTGGCAAGTTCCCAAGGGGTTTTAGTGGCGCGCGCCTTGGTGAATATGGGGTCGCCATTTACAAAGCGCAGGGCTGGGGTGCGGGTTTGAAGCATTTGTGCAAAATTCCAAGAAAGGCCGGACATTTCCGCAGCAACAAGGGTAGTACCTTCTGGCAAATATTGGGGAAGCTCTGCGTAGGAGCGAAAGGGAAATATCTGCGCAATGGGAGATTCCATTTGCGCGCGGGCAAGGCCTTTACGCACAAGCAGCACAGGAGACTGGGTGCTGTTTGCGGGTACCCATAATACACCAGAGGCAAGGGTACCGGAAAGGTAGTAGATGTTTAAACGGGAAAAAACCAAAAGCCCTGTAGCTTCTGGTGTAACTTTGCCAAGCAGGTCGCGTATACGGTTAAGGCGCGCCTGGTATTCTTCCTGTGGTAAGGTTTCTATTGCTGTGTAAGTTTCCATGCGGGAAGTGATAACGCGGAAAGTGAGGCTTGGCAAGGAAAAAGCGCAAGGGAAACAGGAAGAGAAATGTTAAAAAACCCTCCATGCAAAACATGCACAAAGGGAGGGGGGAAAAGGTGGGCTCATGGCCGCCTTATGAAAAAGGCGACCATGAGATATTGGGTAATTAGCAGGCCTTTAAATCACTCATGGTGACGTTTAACTTTTGCAACAATTCCACAGCTTTTTCAGGGTATTTGGCAATAACATTGTTAAGCTGGAAGGGGTCATTCTTCAGATCATACAATTCATCCAGATCTGGCACAATAACTTTGGCACCTGGGGTGCATGTCCATTGTTTGGCACCGTCCGCAGAGGCGGCGGCTCTCAGGCGCTCAAGGGCATCAAGCGACTGGGCAGATGCATCTGGGCTATCATCATCCGCAAGGCCAGAAGCAAGGCCGGTTAAAGCTTCAGCGGGGGATTTTGCGCCAATGCCTTTAAAGTGTTCAGAGGCCTGCGCCATACCTATGGCTGTTGCAAGGCCAAAGCCGTCCATATCCTGTTTGTCTCTGCCAAGCCAGTGGATATAGCTCCAGCCATCCACATAAATGGATACACCAGAACCGTGGTAGCCAGCCAAAGCGTAATCGCGGATAGAGGTTACTTCACCAAACACAAGGGGCAACAAAGACTTGCCCTGCATATCCGGGTGTACGCCAATGCCAAGCCAGTCGCACACGGTTGGGGCTACGTCGCAAGACTGTACAAAGCCTTTAATGCGCAGGCCAGGCTTAACACCTGGGGCACGCAGCAGCATGGGGGTATGCACAAGCTCTTCGTAGGGCCAGGGGCGGCATTTACGCATAATGCCGTGGCCGTGTTCGCCATTGCCAAGGGGTTCGCCGTGGTCAGAAACCATCATGAATAAGGTGTTTTCTTCAAAGCCAAATGCACGGATATTGTCCAGCAAGTAGCCTAACCAGCGGTCGCACAGGGTTACAAGTTCTGCATACAGCATACGGATATGGTGCAGTTCCGGCTCTGTATACACGCCTTCGCAGTCGCCCATAAAGGGCAGGAAGTCGTCCTTACCTGTCCAGGTGGGGTCATAGGGGCAGGGCTCATTGCTATAGACAGATGGCGGATCCCAAGGCTCGTGCGGGTCAAAGCTGTCTATCCACATAAAGAATTGCTTGTTGCGGTCTACCTGGCCCAAGAGCTCCACGGCTTTCTTTATTGTTTTGGCAACATAGCGGTTTTCTGCGCTGTGTTCATACTGGCGTTGCTTCAGGTAGGAAGAAATTTCGTGGAATTGCACATCCACAAACTTTTGACCAAGGGTTTTGCGGGCGCCCTCTACCACAGAGTCATTGATATAATTTTTGGGGTCAAGGTGGATAAGGGGGTCATTTTCAAAGTAATAGTGATCCAGCTCGTGCCCGTGGGTAAACCAGACTTTGTCAAAACCGCGG
Organism: uncultured Desulfovibrionaceae bacterium; assembly: GCA_964589455.1. Lineage (GTDB taxonomy): Bacteria > Desulfobacterota > Desulfovibrionia > Desulfovibrionales > Desulfovibrionaceae > CAZPTC01. Next base: position 6,396 of record CAZPTC010000117.1, read on the forward strand.
GTAAAACCAAATTTAGACTGGCGCATGGGCGGGCAGTCAAATACCATATAGGTATCAATGGGGCGACCCCAGCAAAGGTCTGCTATGGTTGTGTCTTCCATTTTCAAGGGTTCCCATGCGCTGAATGGCAGGGTATAGCGGCCTGTAAGCATGGCACGGCGGCAAGGAACAGTGGGCAAACCTTCTGTATAGCTATTTTCAAAAAGTGCGCCTTCGCGGGCAAGGCGATCCATGTTGGGGGTTTTTATCCATGTGTTGCCATAGCAACCAAGGTAGGTGCGTTGCAGGCTGTCAAACATGATGACAATAGCGTTTTTTTGCATGTGTTTCTCCTGAGTTAATGTGGTTAAGTGGGCCTGATTTAGCATTCTTCTACTTCGCCAGCGGCTATGCGGGCCATAAAGTCATGTGTTTGCACACCAACATACGCCTTTTTGTACCAAATGCGCGCAAGGAATAGCAGAGTAACCCAGCCAACGGCCATGGCAAATTGCAGGCCAATCCACTCAAACGCGCTCCAGCCAAAAAGGATTTGCAAGTGCCCCACTGGCGCAAGAGGTATGGTGGCAAGTGTAAATACACCAGCCATTGCGGCCTCATAGGGAAGAGGGTGATGCTGTTCAGGGTCAATAAGGCGACACAGGAAAAGGCCTGTGGCCACTGTACCGGTAAGGGTACCGGTAAGATAAAGAATATGCTCAGTTTCGTATGGCAAGCCACGGCACACAAGCGGGATTGTGATAAGCAAAATGGCCAGAATAATGAGAATACCAAGCAGAATAAAAACACCAAACTGCTGAAGCGCAGCAAGTGTCATGCCAAAGAAGGATGAAATAACTATAACATCTATAAGGCCACCAGCCACGCGGGTGTTAA
>CAZPTC010000118.1:0-7246 GCA_964589455.1 uncultured Desulfovibrionaceae bacterium
AGTGTTGGGGGGGATAATCCCCCCAAAACCCCCTTATTGCCGCAGTACGCCGCTTGCTTTTGCTGCGCAAAACCTTCGCGGCGTCCTGCGGAATAAATGGCTTTGAAATGGTTTGCACATAAACTAACCCTAAAAATGCATTTCGGGGTTTCCCCCAAAAAATGTTCTTTCTTAAAAAGTTAAAAACTCCCGAAAAATTCGAGCCTGCGAGAATTTTTCGGGAATGGCAAATGGCAAGCGTGCCTCATTGATACCACAATGTATTCTGCACGCAAGTGCAGGATACATTGTGGTATCAATGAGGCACGCTCGCGCAGTTTTTCCCATGCAACCCGTACTCTCGTCAAGAACACCTGCCTGAAATTGCAGGTGCAGGGGCGCTGCCCCTGCCGACGGGGGTCTGGGGGGCGAGAAGCCCCCCAGAAGTGTGTGTGGGCTTCTCGCCCCAAGCTAGCTGGCACAGCTCAACAAGGAGAATTCTGGCATGATGAAAAAACCTATTAAAAATGCAATTGTCATGATGTTTGACTCTTGGCAGCACAATTACACGGGCTGTTACGGCAATACATGGATTAAAACACCTAATATCGATAGATTTGCGCGCGAAGGTGTGCTGTTTGAAAACGCCTATGGCGACAATATGCCCACTTTGCCTGTGCGCCGCTCTATGATGACAGGCCGTTACACCCTGCACGACACAGGCTGGGGGCCACTCAGGCCAGAAGATATTGTCATAACAGACCTGCTTTTTGGTCTGGGTATTGACACAGCTATGGCCTATAACTCCATACCGCTTTTTATCACCAAGGGCGATTTTGCGCGTGGGTATGCGCAGGTGCGCTATTCCCGCGGCTTTGACTGCATGCACTTTATTTGCGATGAACTGTACCACTATTCAGCGGATCAATTCCTTACAGACCCCGGCTACTTAGAGCGTTTACGCGCCATGCCGGATGGTGCGCAGCTTGAAGAAACTGTGCGTGGGGAAATGGAGCTGTATCTGCGCGATAAGCAGTATTGGACAGATGAAAGCAAGCACACAGTGGCTATTACCATAAAAGACGCAATAGAGCTTATTGAAGAACGGGATAAAACCCACGGCTTCTTTATGTGGATAGACTGCTGGGATCCGCATGAACCTTGGGATCCGCCGTCTGTATGGGAAGATAAACCCTGCCCCTACGACCCGGATTATACAGGTGTAGATATGTGGGCACCTGCCATGTCCCCTGTGAAAGACTTGTATACAGAAGAGCAAATGCACCATATCCGTATGCTTTTTGCTGAAAAAATAACTCTTTGTGACAAATACTTTGGCCAGTTGTGCGATTGTATACGCAAGGAAGGCATGTGGGAAAACACCCTTTTATGGCTTACTTCTGACCACGGCGAACCGCTTGGTAATGGGGAACACGGGCATGGTATTATGTGCAAGTGCCGCCCTTGGCCGTATGAAGAGCTGGTGCATATTCCCATTATTATTAAAGCCCCGGGTTTACCGGCTGGCAAGCGGGTAAAGAGCTTTGTACAGGGTTGTGACTGCGCGCCCACTATTTTGGAATGGCTGGGCGGCCCCATACCCCCCACTATGACAGGTAAATCCCTTTTGCCGCTTTGCCGCGGTGAAGTAGAAAAAGTGCGTGACTTTGCCATAGCGGGCTATTACGGCTTTTCCTGGTCTATTATTACAGAAGAGTGGAGCTTTATCCACTGGTTAGACAAAATGGATGACGAAGATCACCACGATGTCATGAATAAAATGTACGCTGGCCTTGGTGGCACAGAAGTGGGAGAAAGCGAAGCGTTAAAGCTTTATGAGCACCAACGCTCTTTAGACAGTGCCGCGCAATGGACATGCACACCCGGTTCCCGTGTGGATGTGCCAGAAGGGGATGAGCTGTATGACAGAAAGAAAGACCCCTTCCAACTGCACAATGTTATCAGCCAGCATCAGGATGTGGCAGAAAACATGCTCCGCACACTCCGCACATTTTTGAGCGATCTTAAAGCCCGCTAAAGGAGACTTACAACATGCTGAATAAACCTATCAAAAATGCAATAGTCATGATGTTTGACTCCTGGCAGTTTAACTACACGGGCTGCTATGGCAATACATGGATAAAAACACCCAATATAGACCGCTTTGCACGGGAAAGTGTGCTGTTTGAAAACGCCTATGGCGACAATATGCCCACTTTGCCTGTGCGCCGCTCTATGATGACAGGACGCTTTACCCTGCACGATACAGGCTGGGGGCCATTACGCCCCTCTGATACCACCATAGCAGACCTCTGCTGGGGTTATGGTATAGACACAGCCATGGCGTATAACTCCATACCCCTTTTTGTGGGTGGCTATTTTGCCCGCAGCTATGCCCGTGTGTCCTACCAGCGCGGCTTTGATAACTTCTTTTTTGTGAATGATGAGCTTTATAACCACTACACAGTAGACCAGTTTCTTTCTGACCCTGGCTTTCTTGACCGCCTGCGCGCTTTACCAGATGGCGCGGTAATAGAAAAAACCAACAGGGAAGAGTACGACTCCTACTTGCGGGATAAACAGTATTGGAAAACAGAAGAAGACCATACAGTTGCTAAAAACATCCGCGCTGCCATCAAGCTTATTAAAAAGCGGGATAAAACCCACGGCATGCACCTGTGGATAGACTGCTGGGACCCGCATGAACCTTGGGATCCGCCTTCTGTATGGGAAGATAAACCCTGCCCGTACGACCCGGACTACAAAGGCGCAGATTTATGGCTGCCCCCCATGAGCCCTGTGAAGGATTTATATACAGAAGAACAGCTTCACCATGTGCGTATGCTGTTTGCAGAAAAAATAAGCCTGTGCGACACATACTTTGGGCTGTTATGCGACTGCATCCGCGAGGAAGGCATGTGGCAAAACACCCTTTTATGGCTTACCTCTGACCACGGGGAACCCTTGGGCAATGGGGAACACGGGCATGGTATTATCACTAAGTGCCGCCCCTGGCCGTATGAAGAACTGGTGCATATACCCCTTATACTAAAGGCTCCCGGTTTGCCTGCCGGTAAGCGCGTAAAGGCCTTTGTGCAAGGGTGCGACTGCGCCCCCACAGTGCTTGACTGGCTGGATATTCCCATCCCAGAAAGCATGACGGGCAAATCTTTGCTGCCACTTGCACGCGGAGAAGTAGAAAAAGTACGCGACTTCGCCATTGCCGGTTACTACAACTTCTCCTGGTCAATTATTACAGAAGAGTGGAGCTTCATCCACTGGCTGGATAAGCTGGAAAATGCCTCTTTTGGCGATGCCATGAATATCTTGTATATCACAGGGGATGTGCCGGAAGGGCAAAACCCCTACGATTCAGACAGCAACGCCATTGCGGAATACCGCAAACAACGTTCGCTGGATAATGAAGCGCAGTGGACCTGCACACCAGGTTCCAAGGTGGAAGTGCCAGAAGGGGATGAGTTGTACGATAGGAAGAAAGACCCCTTCCAACTTAATAATGTTATCGCAAAGCACCCAGACGTGGCAGAAGGTTTAATGCGCAAATTGCGTATGTTGATGAGTGACTTGCGCGCGCAGTAAGTGTGTTCCCCATGACCTGCATAGCTGTGTCATGGGGAAATACACAGGTAAAACGGTTTTGTTGTCTCCTTTCCCCTTGCCTGCTCAAACTCAAAGGGAAAGGGATTTTGTCCGATAACCTCAAAGGAGAAATCTGACATGATGAATAAACCCATCAAAAACGCAATTGTCATGATGTTTGACTCCTGGCAGTTTAACTACACGGGCTGCTATGGAAACACATGGATCAAAACCCCTAACATTGACCGCTTTGCCCGCGAGGGTGTGCTTTTTGAAAACGCCTATGGCGATGGTATGCCTACCCTGCCTGTGCGCCGCTCAATGATGACAGGCCGCTATACCTTGCAAGACATTGGCTGGGCTCCTTTACGTCAGGAAGACACTGTTATCCCTGATCTCCTTTTTGGCCTTGGCATTGATACAGCTATGGCGTATAATTCTATCCCCCTGTTTATGATGAAGGGCAGCTTTGCCCGTGGTTATGCCCGCACCCGCTATTCCCGCGGGTTTGATGGCTCCCACTTTATACATGACGAGCTTTTCACCCACTTTAATGTGGAACAGTTCCTGACTGACCCCGGCTTTTTAGACCGCCTGCGCGCCCTGCCAGATGGCAAACTTTTGGAAAAAACCGTGCGCGAAGAAATGGATATGGCCCTGCGCGACAAGCAATACTGGACAGATGAAAGCAAACACTCTGTTGCCGTATGCCTAACTGATGCCATTGAACTTATTGAAGAGCGGGATAAAGGCCACGGCATGTTCCTGTGGATAGACGCCTGGGATCCGCATGAGCCGTGGGATCCACCCTCCATCTGGGAAGGCTTCCCCTGCCCGTATGACCCGGACTACAAGGGCGCAGACCTTTGGGCACCACCAATGTCCCCTGTGGCAAACTTGTATACGGAAGAACAAATGCACCACATCCGTATGCTTTTTGCAGAAAAAATTACCCTTTGCGACAAATATTTTGGCAAACTGTGTGACTGCATCCGTAAAGAAGGTATGTGGGAAAATACCCTTTTATGGCTTACCGCTGACCACGGCGAACCCCTTGGCAATGGGGAACATGGCCACGGTATTATGACCAAGTGCCGCCCCTGGCCCTATGAAGAACTGGTGCATATTCCCCTTATTGTCAAAGCCCCCGGCCTGCCTGCCGGCAAGCGCGTGAAAAGCTTTGTGCAAGGGTGCGACTGCGCCCCCACCATTTTGGACTGGTTTGACCAAAAAATCCCGACAAATATGCAAGGTAAATCCCTGCTGCCCCTTTGCCGTGGCGAAGTGGAAAAAGTGCGCGACTTTGCCATTGCCGGTTACTACAGCTTCTCCTGGTCCATTATCACAGAAGACTGGAGCTTCATCCACTGGCTGAACAAGCTGGATAATGGCGAAGACTATGGCGCTGTTATGACCCAAATGTACACAGGCATTGGGGATATGATCAATAGCTCCGGCTTCCAGAGTGCAGAAGCTATTAATGCCGCTAATGCCTTTGAATCTGAAGCTCTTAAGCTTTATGAAGAACAGCGCGCCCTTGACCAGGCTTCCCAATGGACATGCACCCCCGGTTCCCGTGTGGACGTGCCGGAAGGAGACGAGCTTTATGACCGTAAGAAAGACCCCTTCCAGCTCAATAATGTGATTAAACAGCACCCGGATGTTGCGGAAAATCTTCTTCGCACCCTGCGCACCTTCATGAGCGATTTAAAAGCCAGCTAAGGAGCAAAAAATATGTTAAAAAAGCCTATTAAAAACGCTATTGTGATGATGTTTGACTCCTGGCAGTTCAATTATACAGGCTGCTATGGCAATACATGGATTAAAACCCCCAATATTGACCGCTTTGCTAAAGAAAGCGTGTTATTTGAAAATGCCTACGGCGATGGTATGCCAACCCTGCCCGTGCGCCGTTCTATGATGATTGGCCGCTATACCCTGCAAGACATTGGCTGGGGGCCCTTACGCCCCTCTGATACCACCATTGCAGACCTTTGCTGGGGTACTGGTATTGATACAGCTATGGTGTATAACTCCGTACCTCTTTTCATGGATAAAGCCAACTTTGCCCGCAGTTACGCCAAAACCACATTCCAGCACGGTTTTGATAATTACTTTTTCTCGCAAGATGAGCTGTATACCCACTACTCTGTAGAGCAGTTTCTTACAGACCCAGGCTTTATGGATCGCCTGCATGCCCTGCCAGATGGCGACCAAATAGAATACTTCAATAAAGCGGAATACGATACCTATTTGCGCGACAAACAGCATTGGAAAACCCCAGAAGACCATACTGTTGCAAAAGGCATACGCGAATCCATTAAATTCATTAAAAAACGGGATAAAACCCACGGCCTGCACCTTTGGATAGATATGTGGGATCCGCACGAGCCTTGGGACCCGCCCTCCATTTGGGAAGGTTTCCCCTGCCCGTATGACCCGGACTACACAGGCGCAGACCTGTGGCTGCCCCCTATGGCCCCCGTTAAAGACCTGTACACTGAACCCCAGCTTAACCACGTGCGCATGCTCTTTGCCGAAAAAATAACCCTGTGCGATACCTACTTTGGGCTTTTGTGCGACTGCATACGCGCTGAAGGCATGTGGGAAAATACCCTTTTATGGCTTACCTCTGACCACGGGGAACCCCTTGGCAATGGGGAACACGGCCACGGTATTATGACCAAGTGCCGCCCCTGGCCCTATGAAGAACTGGTGCACATACCCCTTATTATCAAGGCCCCGGGCTTACCTGCTGGCAAGCGCGTAAAAGCCTTTGTGCAAGGGTGCGACTGCGCCCCCACTGTACTGGATTGGCTGGATATTCCTATTCCTGGCAATATGCAGGGTAAGTCCTTACTGCCCCTTGCCCGTGGGGAAGTGGAAAAAGTGCGCGACTTTGCCATAGCTGGCTACTACAGCTTCTCCTGGTCCATTATCACAGAAGACTGGAGCTTCATCCACTGGCTGGATAAATTGGAAAACTCCACCTTCTCAGACTCTATGGGTAAAATCTATGTGCCAGAAACCAGCACATTCTCTGACAATATAGACGATACTATCCAGGCAGATATGGGCGCCCTTGCGGAATACCGCAAACAGCGTGCGCTGGACAGCGAAAGCCAGTGGACATGCACCCCTGGCTCTAAAGTGGAAGTCCCGGCAGGTGATGAACTGTATGACCGCCATAAAGACCCCTTCCAGCTCAATAATGTGATTAAACAACACCCGGAAGTAGCAGAAGATATGCTGCGTAAACTGCGCGTGTTTATGGCCGACTTAAGGGCTTCCTAGTTAGCAGTTATACTTGACAGTTTTTTGGAAGCGCCTTATTTTACATGCAAGAGGTTAAGGACAGAGCCAAGGTGCTACAAACACCCTGGCTCCCGCGCGATGCCCCCACCTCCTTAAAACCCGGTTAAAGGTTTAAGAAAATGGACCCCGGTAGTGTTTCCCCACTACCGGGGTCAACCATTACCTGTTTCTAATGGCTACTGGTTTACTGCTGACTGCGTTTAAGCAGCTTTTTCTTGCGTAGCGCTTAGCAGGGGCGCCAGTTCATATCATCCATAATCTGGTAGATAACAGAGCCTTCTACAGTCTTGGGCAATGGCCAGCCTGTCAGGTAACAATAGGTAGGCACAAGGTCTACAATATTGCACACACG
>CAZPTC010000119.1:0-7243 GCA_964589455.1 uncultured Desulfovibrionaceae bacterium
CTTATCGGCTAACCGAGCAGCATCTTTATATTGCGCACCATTTTCTCTGGTTGGGCAGGTTTTACCATGTACAGGTTGGCACCAAGGCGCATACCTTTTTGGATATCTTCGTCTCCACTTTCTGTAGAAAGAATAATAATGGGAATATCCTTGTAGGCGCTTTGCTCCCGTACTGAAAGGATGAAAGAAAAGCCATCCATGCGGGGCATATTTATATCTGTAAGAATAAGGTCTACATGCTCCATGGAGTACAATTTTTCAAGGCCATCCAGCCCGTCTTCAGCAGTGGTGACTTTTATGCCTTCGGCTTTAAGGATGAAGGCTACAAGATTACGAACAGTTTTTGAATCGTCTACGATAAGTACAGTCTTGCTCATGGGGTTTTCCTGATCAACACGGTAAAGGATTATACATCTTCTTCCAATAGCGCCTGGACTATTTTTTCTACAGAAACAATACCCAGCAGGTTTTCCCCTGTTTCAAAAAGCCCAAGCAAAAGCTCGGCACTTTCGCCAAGCTGGGTTTCTGCATTCCACTCTATCTGGTTTTGTGTGGCCTTGTGCATGGTATGCAGTTTATCAATATGCAGGCCAATATGCAGGCCGCCACTTTCGCAAATAATAAACAGGGTAGATTCCATGTTAGGGTTATTTTCCAGGCATGATTCCTGGTCTTCAGGAAGAACAAGCAGCTTAGAAAGGGAAACAATAGGGGTAATATGCCCACGCAGGTTAATGACGCCCATAAGGAACTGGGAAGAACGCGGCAGTTTGGAAGGGGCCTCGTATCGCAGCACTTCCAGTATAGAATCTATGGGGATAACAAAAACCTGCCTGCACAAATAAAAGCCCACCATAGTGACATATTCCTGCTTGCGCAGGACTTCCTGCAAGTTTACTTCCGGCTCTGGCTGTGGGGCAGGAGGGGGTGGCAGGGTTTGCCCAGCAGAAGGCGTGTGGGGTAATTCTTGCTCTAATACCTGACCGGGTGTCTGGGGTGTCTGGCTTGCCTGTGCTGGAGATGGTGCCTGAGGTGCAGGCTGGGCAGATAACTCAGCCGCCAGTTGTACAGGTTGTTTTGCCTGCTCAACAGGCGCTGGGCGTGCTGTACCTGTCATGACAGACTCTGCTTTTGCCGGAGCAATAGCACTATTGGCTGCTTCCACAGCAATACCCAGATATTTTTGGATAAAGGCTGCTTCTGCCTGGCTGATGTTTTCGCCAGTTGCAGGAGAAAAGTCCTGCGACTCAAAATATTCCATAGGTGATTTTACCATAGGGCTACCACTTCCTCCGCAAGAGCCGCATACGCAATGGCACCTTTGCTTTGCGGATCAACGTCATAAATTACCTTGCCAAGAGCGCTTGCCTCGCGGAAGCGCGTATCCATATTCACCACTGTGCGGAACATGGATGTAGGCAGTTTTTCGTGCAGGGTTTCTAAAACACGGGCACAGGCTTTAGCGCGCTTATCGTGCATAGTGGCAAAAGCGCGGTAACGTATGGGCCGCGTAAGGGCTTTGTTAAGGGTTCGCACAGTTTCAAAAAGGAGCAAAAGACCGTGCAGGGCCAAAAAGTCTGTTTGGATAGGGATAATGAGCAAATCAGAAGAAACAAGCGCATTGGCCATAATAAGACCCATTTGCGGGGGGCAGTCCAGCACTATGAATTCATATTTGGGCTGAACCTGGCGCAAAGCCACTGAGAGCAACATGCCCTTGCCGCGGCGTTCCTTCATTTCGCTTTCCAGCTCTGCCAGGCGGGTGGAACCGGGTACAAAGTCAAAATACTGGTCATCTCTATGCTGGATAAGGGTGGGCCACAATTCTGGCCAGTTATCCGGGTCTGCGCAGAAAAGGTCATACGCAGTAGGCAAACCTGCATCTGGGTAATAACGCATGTGGACAGAGGCAGAGGTGTGGGGGTCAAGGTCCATAACCATGACGGACTTCCCCATAAGGGCAAGCGCAGCGCCAAGCGTAAGGGCTGTGGTGGTTTTGCCCACACCGCCTTTTTGATTGGCTATGGCAAGAATCTTGGCTTCCATGTGTTACACCTGTTTGGATTAGCTTTGCTTGCAGTAAACAATAGTACCTGTATATTGCTCCGGCTTGAATGTACGGCTGATGTTGTGCAGGGACTCTGAGTGGCCAATAATGAGGTAGCCACCCGGTAGCAGGTTATCGTAAAACGAGCTTATCACATTTTTCTTCATTTCATCATCAAAATAGATAATAACATTGCGGCAAAACACTATTTGGGAGCGCTCTACCTGTCTGAGCTGGGCTTTATCACTCAGGTTTATTTGCCCAAAGGAAATGTATTGTTTTAGTTTGGGGTCAATTTTATAGGTATTGCCCACCTTGGTAAAATACTGGGCAAGCATTCCAGGGGGGGTGGTGCGTACGGCGTAGTCATTATACACACCTTCCCGCGCGGCCGCCAGCATGGCAAGAGAAAGGTCATTGGCGGTGATTTTAATATCCCATTGGGAAATTTCGTTTTTAAGAAGTTCTGACAATATAATGGCAATGGTGTACGGTTCTTCCCCGCTGGAGCAGCCAGCAGACCATATTCGCAGTTTTTTCTGCCCTTTGGCACGCGCTTCTTCAATAACACGCGTAAGCACCACATCGCGGAACACTTCCAGTTGTGGCATATTGCGGAAAAAGCTGGTTTCATTGGTGGTCATGCTTTCAAAAAGCTTGTTCATTTCATCTGCGCGGGTAGAGTCGTAGCGCAGGAAATTGTAATATTCCCCAAAGCTTTTAAGCCCAAGCTCGCGTATGCGTGAGGTAAGACGGTTTTCTACCAAATATTTGCGGTTTTCTGCAACATAGATGCCGCTTTGCTGGTACAAAAAGTCGCGCAACTGGACAAATTCCTGGTCTGTAATATGCAGCTCGCGCCTTGCACCGGGCGTTGTAATGGCGGAGTCTTTAAGCAGTGTTTGCGCGGGCTGCGCAAAGGTGGGTAATGGATCCCGCTTGGGAAATGCAGGTGTTGCAGGCCTTGCAGTAGCTGCCATACCAGAGGCGGCACTTGTACCTGCTATGCCCGTTGCAGATGGCGTAGAAGCTGGTGTACGGGGTGAGAAAAGGCTTTGGTTTGGGGGAAGCGGGTCCCGTTTGGGAAAGAGGGATGTAGCTGTGGGAGAGCCTGTGCCTGTAGCACCTGCAGATGCTGGCCGAGAGAAAGCGGCAGATGTTGCTGTATCCGCGCTGCGTGTGAATGGAGACCCCGTACCTGTAGAGGGCATAGAGCCTGGGGAAGCAGTTCCAAAAGCAGAAGCGGGTTTGGTAAAGGGGCTTGTAGCTGCTCCACTTGTTGGTGGTGTGGTGCTGCCTGGCCGTGAAAAGGAAAAACTGCTGGAAGCAGGCTGGGTGCCTGGTGTGGGACGGGCGGGTGTACCAGTGCCTGTGCCAGTGCCCATGCTCGTGCTGGAAGCAGGCGTACGGGTAAAAAGGCTTGAGGGGCTTGTATTTTGCTGTGTGCCAGCACCAAAAGACGGAGTTTGCCCAGTGGGAGCAGCACTAGCCTGACCCACGGACGCTGTTCTTGGGGGTAAGCCGGATGTGCTGAAAGCAGACCCAGGCGTTTGGGTACGCGGTTCCACTTTGGGGAATGTGGGAGCGGCCTCTTTTCTTGGAAAAAGGGGTTCCCTTGTGGGAAAAAGCGGCGCTGCCGGGCGCGGCTGATTCTCCTGTTTTCCGGCATCAGACTTTGCCGGATCAGTACGTTCCAAAGGGTTTTGCGTAAAGGGAGAAGGGTTTGTCATGAAGCATATTCCTCTTCACCGCGTATCCGCGCTATTGCCTGCGCGGCGGCTTGCTGTATTTCCGGGCTTTCCTGGGTCATCATACCCATAAGTGCCTGAAAAGCTATATCTCCGCCAATTTGGCCGAGGGCTTCGGTAATTTTTATTTGCACAAGCAGGCTTGCGTCTTCCATCATAACCGCAAGTGTAGGAATGGCCTCACTTATGCGGTATTGACCAAGGGCTTCAATAGCGCGTACTTTCACCCAGTCATCAGAATCTTGTAGGGCTTCCATAAGTAAGGGGAAGGTTTCTGCTTCCACATCATGCCCTATTAGCTCAATAGCCATAAGGCGTACATCGCGGTTTTCATCGCGTAAGGCAAAAGCCAGAGCTTCATTTTTTTCAGGAGAAGAAGGCCAGCCATACCCCACGGCTTCTAACGCCACTTTGCGTATATCGGCTTCCTGGTCTTGCATGGCTGTTGCCAGTTCTGGCGCAAAATCTATGGGATTTACAACCCCCATAGTGTATACCGCCATACGACGCATAACGGGGTCTTCATCCTGCAAATGGGCTACAATAGCGGCAAGTGTGGGTTCATCTTCCAATGCCAGGCAGGCTTCCAGGGCACTTTCCCGCACATGCTCATCTTCATGGCGCAAAAGCTCCAGCATACGCGGGGCAGATTCTGCATAGCGCATTTGTACACCCAAAAAGTGCAGAGCAGGGCGTAAAACTTCTGGGCTTTCCCCGCCATTAAGGTGATTGACAAAGAATGGGATATCCCGGTCATCCCCATTTTGCGCAAGCCAGACCATAGACATTTTTTTATCCACTAAATCCATGGTGTCAAAATGGCGCTTAAGCGCGTAGCGGCCTGCTCTGCCGGGTATTCTGCCACACACCTCAATAGCCATGGCTCGTATGGTTTCCAATGGGCTTTTCAGCGCTTCTTCTAAAACTTCATTATAGCCTATACCAATAAGGCAATGGAGCTCTGCCTGGAAAAGTTCCTGCTGTTTATCCGGGTTGGTGCGGGCTGCAAGCTCTAATACAGCCTGGGTAGAGCGGGTATTCACCCCTGTAGTGGCAAGGCCAGCCAGCACTACTTTAACCGTGTCTTCATCTTCATCGTCCAGGGCAGCCAGCATATATTCTTGTAGGCGTGTAAGCTGTTTACCACCCAATAAGTTGAGGGAATTAGGCCCAAGAATTTGTATAATGGCCTTAAGGGCTTTAATGCGTAAGGGGCCGGAAACTTTTTCTAAATAGCTAAGCAGCAAAGGGGCGGCTTTAACATTATTAATGTCGCCAAGGTCATCTAAAATAGTAGAAGCCACAAGGGGGGAGCATGTATCCAAAGCCTGTATAAGAATATCCACACAGGTGGCGTCTTTTATTTTTGCAAGCGCTTCAATAACCGCGTACTGCACCCACTCTTCATCATTCAAGGCAAGGCGCAAACTTTCTGCCGCTTCAATATACCCAAGGTTTCCAAGGCTGACAGCAGCTTGATACCGTACATTTACTTCCGGGTCATGCAAAAGCACATCGCACAAAGGGGCAAGCGCAAGGGAAGTGGCTGTAGAACCTAAAATATCGCTTATAAAAATGCGGATATCCGGGTCATTATCGTACAAAAGGCGTGTAAGGGTAGAAATGTCATCAATACCAATTTCCCGCAAAATATCCATGCCAATGTTTCTTGCAGTGGTATTTTCTACCCGCAAAAGCGGGGCAACAGCCTGCACAGTGGCAGCGCCGCGTATGCGCCTGAGGGCGTATTCCGCCGCTTCTTGCACACCCACGCTGGAGCTTGCAAAATGTTCTACCAGAATGGGTACGGCACTTTGCAGGGCCATATCGCCCGCGTCAAAAGCCGCTGCACGCTGTTCCGAGGGGTCATCGCTGCGCAGACGTTCCAGGATGTCCTGTTCCTGCTGTGCGCTATCCATTGTTTCCATAGAAAACTCCCCTGGGGAAGAGATGAATCAAATGTTGTTAACGGTATAATGCAGAAGTGATGACAGTTGCAAGGTCATCTACAGCCACAACTTCATCTGCAAGGCCCGCATCTACCACAGCCTTTGGCATGCCATACACCACACAGCTTGCTTCATTTTGTGCAATAATATAGCCGCCCTTGGCTTTAAGCACCTTTGTACCATCGCAGCCATCGCTGCCCATGCCTGTCATGGTTACGCCCACTGTGCGGCGCCCCATGCATAAGCCTACGCTTTCAAAAAGCACAGTAGCAGAAGGTTTATATAAGGCAGAAACAGGGTCTGGGGTAACTGTAAGCATAGGTATGGGCCCTTTGGCATCTACACGGATATGTTGGCCGCCTGGGGCCACATAGGCAAAACCTGGGGCAAGTTTATCCCCGGTTTCTGCTTCTTTTACGGTTATTTGGCATATGCTGTCCAGACGTTTGGCAAAAGCTTCTGTAAAAGACGCAGGCATGTGCTGGGCAATGAGAATACAAGCGGGGAAATTAGCGGGAAGCGCGGCAAGTACTTTTTGTACAGCTGGTGGGCCACCTGTTGAAACACCAATGGCGACCATGTCGCGTATGGGGCGGCCTGTGCGGGCAGGGGGTGGGGCCATATGTGTGCCTGTGTAGGGTTGTGAGGGAACACTCCCAGCAGAGGCAGAGCCAGAAGAAGCGGGAGAGGAAGCAGAAAATGCAAAAGGTTTTGCTGTGGGTGCTGGCAGAGGTTTTTGGGAAGAAAGAACAGGGGGCCGCATAAACCTGCCCCTGGGGGCCATAGCTTTTACTTTAGTAATAAGCTCTTTCTGTAAGGTATCCAGGGTAAGGCCAGTTTCTTTATATTTCGCAATAAAATCTAAGGCACCAAGTTCTAAGGCTTTTAGGGTAGACTGGGCACCTTCATGGGTAAGTGAGCTGACCATGATAACAGGCTTAGGATTTGTTTTCATTAACTTTTCCAGCATGGTAAGCCCGTCCATAACTGGCATTTCCACATCTAATGTGAGGATGTCTGGGTTTAAAGACTGCACTTTTTCAAGAGCATCTTCCCCATTACGTGCTGTGCCCACAACAAGAATATTGGGGTCTTCCGAGAGCATTTTGGACAAAGCGTTCCGCATAAAAGCGGAGTCATCAACAACAAGAACCTTTATCACAGTGCCTCCAGCAAGGAAAGAACAGTTTTTCTGCTCTCTCCTGAGTACAAGCGGTTTTTCTTGCGTTTTGGTGGGTTCAGTAAGGCTGTTTTTTTTACACAGACCCAAAGAAAACGCAAATCTTACACCGCATTGGTATATTGTACGGCACTTTCAAAAATTTGACAATATGCGCATGGTAAAAAGATAGAATTAGTAAAATCAGTATGTTGAAATATATGCTACTTCACCCACTTTACTGACTTGACCATAAGGAAAAATATTGCTAATGTGCACCACTACGCCGGGGTGGTGGAACGGTAAACGCAGCGGACTCAAAATCCGCCGGGGGCAACCC
>CAZPTC010000120.1:0-7241 GCA_964589455.1 uncultured Desulfovibrionaceae bacterium
CGGATATGCTGTAATGCGATAAGGAATAAGAGAAGATGGAAAAGCGTATTTGTGTGCTGGCTGGGGATGGTATTGGCCCGGAAATTGTGGGGGCATCCTTAGGGGTGTTGGAAGCAGTAGGCAAGAAGTTTGGGCATAGTTTTAAGACGGAAGACGCGCTGCTTGGTGGCGTGGCTATTGATACTGTTGGGGTGCCCTTGCCAGATGCTACGGTGGAAGCCTGCAAAAATGCAGATGCTGTGCTTTTGGGCGCGGTGGGCGGCCCAAAATGGGACACAATAGACCCTGCCATTCGCCCAGAAAAAGGCTTGCTTGGCATACGCAAGGCGCTTGGTTTGTTTGGTAATTTACGTCCTGCTACGCTTTTTGCGCCGCTTGCGGGGGCGTGCCTTTTAAGGGCAGATATAGCCCAGGCAGGGCTGGACATTATGGTGGTGCGGGAGCTGACAGGCGGTATTTATTTTGGCAAGCCTGCCGGTGTAGAAATGCGGGATGGCAAGCGCACGGGCTTTAACACTATGGTGTATGATGAAGAAGAAATTGCGCGTATAGGCCGCCTGGCATTTGATACGGCGCGCAAACGCAAGAAAAAGGTGTGCTCTGTAGATAAGGCCAATGTGCTGGATGTTTCGCGCGTGTGGCGTGAAGTTATGGAAGAAGTGGCCAAAGACTACCCGGATGTGGCGCTTTCCCACATGTATGTAGATAATGCCGCTATGCAGCTTGTGCGTAACCCTGCCCAGTTTGATGTCATGGTAACAGGCAACTTGTTTGGCGATATTTTGTCTGATGAGGCGGCTGTCATAACAGGCTCCATAGGTATGTTGCCTTCTGCTTCTTTAGGGGCACCTAAGGCAGATGGTACGCCTGGTGTAGCGCTGTACGAACCCATACACGGTTCAGCGCCGGATATTGCGGGGCAAAATGTGGCTAACCCATTAGCTACTATTCTTTCTTTGGCGCTTATGCTGCGCTACAGCTTTAATATGGAAAAAGAGGCTGTGTGTATAGAAAATGCGGTGCTAAGGACATTAGAAGCTGGCTTTAGAACAGGCGATATCATGGAGGAAGGCAAAACAAGGCTTTCCACTACGCAAATGGCGGCAGAGGTAATAGGAAAGCTGTAAAAGGCAGGGGGGCTGGTGAATTGCAAAAGCTCTGCTGGGTAGGGAACCCCTTTTTTTCGCCGCACATGCAGGCTTTGGGCTGGGACGTGATATTCCATAAGCCCAAGGTGGAGGAAGTGCTTGGCAAAGAAGATATTCTTGCGGTGTGTCAGGGTCCGCCAGATGCCCTTATAGTGGCAGATATGAGCCGCCCCCCCTTTGTGCTGGATGTAGAGGCCATGCCTTGGCCTACTGTTTTTTACGCTGTGGATACCCATATCCATTCCTGGTTTCCGCTGTACGCGGCGGCATTTGATGCCTGCATGGTCAGTTTGAAAGATGATACGCCTGCTTTTGAAAAGGTTATGCCGTGCAGGGCAGAGGAACAAAGGGTGTGGTGGTTTCCCCCCTATGCGCCTGAAGCGGAAGAGTACGCAAAAGCAGAGCCAGAATGGGACTGCCTGTTTTTAGGCACAGTGGACGCCCAAAAGACCCCGGACAGAGTACTGTTTTTGGAGGCACTGGCTAAAGAGGTGCCACTGGAAGTAAAGCAGGGCCGCTTTATGGAACTTTTCCCCAAGGCAAGGGTATTGCTTAATTTTTGCGAGCATGGGGATTTGAATTTTCGGGTGTTCGAGGCTATGGGCGCAGGCCGCGCGTTGGTAAGCCCGCTTGTGGGGCATGGCCTAACGGAGCTTTTTATCCAAGGGGAAGACTTTGCCGCGTATACGCTTGCTGATACCCCGGAAGCAAGCGCCCGCCATGCGGCAAAGGCAGTATGCGCTTTGCTGGAGAACCCGGCAGAGCGCCAGCGCATGGCGCAAAACGGCCTTGCAAAAGTAAACGCTGCTCACCGCGCCCACCATAGGGCAAAAAATTTAGATACACATTTGCGGGCGCTTACAGCCTGCCCCAAATACCCTATGCCCCAGGCAGTGCTGACATCTTTACTCTTTTTGTATTTGCATGAAGCGGAAAGTTTACCAGAATCCGCCTTAAAAGCGCGTTATGTTGTTGCCGCGCAGAATGTAAAAAAACATTAGCATGTTATTGTTAATAGCTTGACAAAGCCGGTATAGGATTTGTATGCAGTTAAGAGCATATTACCCATCCATTCAAATCCTGAGGTTCTTATGTCCCATGCTGTTTCTCTTTTTTGTTGCGGGAAAAAACGTTATTCTTCACCACTAACAGGTTTAGCGTTAGGTGCTTTGCTGCTTTTTGCTCCTTGTCATGCATTAGCGAACTCTGGTGGAGTAGCGGATGTGCCAGACCCAGGAGACTACACCGGGGTCTATAACCAAGTAGGTGACGTTTCTGGCGGCAATATTGATGTAGATAATGTGACCGGGGATTCTTACGGAGGCTTTACCTGGAATGGTAATGCCACGGGTAATACCGCAGTAATCAACAGTGGCCTGGTAACAAAGGGAATATATGGCGCGTATAGTGTTTCTGGGAATGTAACAGATAATATAGCGCGTATGAATGGTGGTCGAACCCCGTATCTGTACGGTGCCAGAACAGAAAACGGCAATGCAAGCGGTAACCTTGTTTTTATGGATGGCGGCAAAGCTGCGCGGCTCAATGGTGGTAACTCTGCTAAGGGAGATGTTACAAATAACCATATTGATATACGCGGTACAAGTAACATAGAAAACCCTGGCTTCTCTACTAGCTTTGTGCAGGGTGGGTATACCGCACAGGGCAATGCCATAGGTAATAGCGTAACTATAAGCGGTAACAGCGAAATAAAATCCAGTATCAGTGGTGGTGTGGCAACTGATGGTGTAGCAAAGGATAATGCAGTTTTTGTTTTTGGAACCCCCACGCTGCTTGAAAGTGAACTAAACGGTGCTATAAGTTATTATGGAGATGCTATAGACAATGCTGTGTATATTTGGGGTGGTGATATTGAACACTCCATACATGGCGCTGTAGGCGTAGGCGAAAATGCTAAAGCAATTGGCAATTCTGTGATTATTAATGGTGGTAATATCAGTGGTGGTGTAACTCCTGCAGGTATTGCTGGTGGTAGTGCGGATGGTTTTGTGTATGGTAATGAAGTTATTCTTACCGCTGGAACAATAAAAGCCACAATTTATGGTGGTATATCACAAAAAAATAAAGCTATTTATAACAGTATATTTATTGGTGGCGATGCTGTATTGGATCCGAGCAGTCAGCTTATTGGTGGCATAGATTTTAGCCTCAAAAATGATGCACGCACAGGTAATACACTTACTCTTGCAAAGAGTGGCGTAACAGTTGAAAGTATAAAAAACTTTCAGAATTTGCAGTTTTATTTGCTATCTACAGTAATACCCACAGATCCTGTTTTAACGGTAACAGATACACTTGGTGTTGACATTTCTACCCCAGCAGGCGCTGCTCCTACAAATGTTCTGGTAAGCTTTGGTGAAGGCAGCCCTATGCAAAAAGGTGACACTGTTGTTTTGCTTAATGCCACCCATGGCCTGACAGCAGATTCTGGGCTAAATCGCTCGATAACTACATGGACAAAAGGAATTTCGCGTTTATATACCATGCAATTTGAAGTGGATACCAATACCTTGCAGGTTCGTGTGCTGGATATTGGCGCAACACCGGAAGCTGTGCGTAAGTCTCCTGCAGAGGGCAAGCTTGCTTCAGCGGCTTTAATAACACAAGGTGCGGATCTTGCAGCAGGGCAGGGTATAAGCAGTGCACGAAGCGCCACAGCCCGTGCGGGGTCTGTG
The DNA here is from genome assembly GCA_964589455.1 of uncultured Desulfovibrionaceae bacterium. GTDB lineage: Bacteria > Desulfobacterota > Desulfovibrionia > Desulfovibrionales > Desulfovibrionaceae > CAZPTC01. Next base: position 3,845 of record CAZPTC010000120.1, read on the forward strand.
GGTGCGGCAAGCTTTGGTATTATGGAAGCTGGTACATTCCGTTATAATTCGGGTTCACATATTAACGCAAATAGCCTTTCTCTTGTAGCGGGTTTAGCTAAAAACTGGCAAGCAGCCAGTAGCGAAATGTTAGGGGGTATGTTTTTTGAGGCGGGTTTTGCTTCTTATGCAAGTTATAATGCCTTGCCCACGGGTGCTAAAGTAAAAGCCACAGGCAATACCCGGTACTTTGGTGCTGGTGTATTAGGGCGTTTGGAAAAAACTGATGGCGCAAGCAAAGGTTTATATGCAGAGGCCAGCATACGCGCAGGTGGCGTATACAGCGACTACAAAAGCGATTCTTTGAACAGTATGGCGTATGCCAGGTATAGCACAAATGCGGCGTACTACGGTGCGCATATTGGCGCGGGTTTTATTTGGGAAATTTCAGAAAAAGCCAAGCTTGATATGTTTGCCAAATATTTTTGGAACCATACCGCTTCTACCCATGCAAATATTTTGGGAGACAGTGTGCGCTTTAAAGCCGTAAATTCACACCGCACACGTTTGGGCGGGCGTTTTACTTATGCCGTGAGTGAAAATATTAGCCCATTTTTGGGAGCAGCGTGGGAATACGAGTTTAACGGCACGGCAAAAAGCGTTATTGCAGGAGAAAATGCCCCTGCACCCAGCATGAAAGGTAGCACTGGTATTGCTGAACTAGGCTTTGCCTGGCAACCGTCAGCGGGTAGCAGTTTCTCTATGGACTTGGGAGTGCAGGGTTTTGTGGGAAAAAGACAAGGGGTGAGCGGTTCACTTTTGTTTAAATTTACATTTTAAACCCTGGAATTTAACACAAATCAACGCAGGAAGAATAGCTGTTTTGCCTTCTTATGCGCGTAGAAAGAGCACATTTTCCAACAAACAGGAAAATGTGCTCTTTCTATTTTTCTTTACTGGGTGTTTAGCGTGCGCTTAATCCATTCATAAATTCACGCAGCTTTTTGTACAGTTCTTCCCCAACCTTTGGGTGCTGCTTAATAAGGTTATGCAGTTGGAAGGGGTCTTTCTTGCGGTCATACAGTTCATCTTCTTCCGGCACAATAATAGCGCTGCCGGGGGTACAGGTCCACATTTCCTGCCCGTCTATGGTGGCGGTTTTCTTATGCTTGGTGAAGGCATCCATATCAATCATATCGGCTGCATCAGACAAAGATTTTCCGCCAGTATCATGCAGGTATTCGCTGTTTTCTTCCATATTGCCGTGCAGGTCTTCCATAAAAGACATATCTGCCTTGTCAGAGGCTGTCCAGTGTATGTAGCTCCAATCTTCCGTATAAATGGCGGCAGAAGACTTGTAATAGCCGGCAATGGCAAAGTCCCGCACTTTTTCTTTTTCACCGCGGCAAAGCGGCAAAAGGGAAAAGCCCTGCATATCGGGGTGTACACCAATGCCCAGCCAGTCGCATACTGTGGGGGCCACATCGCACGACTGCACAAAGGCTTTAATGCGCTGACCAGCTTTAATGCCAGGCGCACGCAGCAACATGGGGGTATGCACCAGCTCTTCATACGGCCAGGGGCGTACTTTGCGCATAATACCGTGCCCATGTTCGCCATAGCCAAGGGGTTCGCCGTGGTCAGAAACCATCATAAAAAGGGTGCTTTCTTCAAAGCCAAACTTACGCACAGCGTCTAGCAGTATGCCTAAATACTTGTCGCACAGGGTGACAAGTTCTGCATACAGCATGCGTATGTGGTGAAGCTGGGGTTCTGTATACACGCCATCGCAGTCTCCCAAAATGGGCAAAAACTCATCCTTGCCCTTGTAATCCGGGTCATACGGGCAGGGGAAGTTTAAGTACACAGATGGCGGGTCCCACGGTTCGTGCGGGTCAAAGCTGTCTATCCACAGGAAAAACTGTTTGTTGCGGTCTACCTGTTCCAGATATCCTATAGCTTTGCGTATGGTTTTGGCTACATAGCGGTCTTCTTCGCTCTTCCAATACTGGCGCTGTTTCAGGTAGTCTTCAATTTCTTCAAGCTGGGTGTCAATAACCTTTTGACCATACTGCTTTTTAATGCCGGCAAGGGTGCTTTCCTCAAGGTAATCCATAGGTTTTTTGTGGATAAGCGGGTCTGTGGCGTAGTAGTAGTGGTCTAACTCATGCCCGTGGGTAAAATACACTTTGTCAAAGCCGCGGGTGTAGCCAAATTTTGGCTGGCGGTACATGGGGCAGTCAAAAATAAGGGCTGTGTCTATGGGGCGGCCCCAGCAAAGGTCTGCAATGGTGGTGTCTTCCATGCGCAGGGGGCTCCAGCCTGTTTCGTGCAGGGTGTAGCGGCCTGTGTGCATGGCGCGGCGGCAAGGGATGGTGGGCAGGCCTTCTGTATAGCAGTTTTCAAAAAGCACACCTTCCCTGGCCAGACGATCCATATTGGGGGTTTTAATCCATGTGTTGCCATAGCACCCCAGATAATTATGCTGGAGGCTGTCAAACATAAGCACAATAGCGTTTTTAAGCATGTTTTTTCTCCTTGGCTATATGTTAAGGGACAAGTACAAGTGCAATTTGCGGAAACATAACCACAAGGGTGACACAAACAAGCATACCGATAAAGAATGGCAGTACACCCCTGAATATTGTTGCCATAGATATTTCTGGCTGCAAGCTGGCCAGTGTGAATACATTCATGCCAACAGGCGGGGTTATCATTCCCATTTCCATAACAATAACGCAGATAACACCAAACCAAATACCATCAAAACCCAGTGCTTGTATAGTGGGGTAAATGGAGGGCAGGGTAAGCATCATCATGGGCATAATATTCATGACGCAACCAAGCAATATGTAAACACCAATAATTGCCAGCAGAACCAGATAACGGTTTACCTCCATAGCGGCAACTGTACTGGCAAGCAAGTTAGGCAAACGGGAAGCCGCCAAAAATGCGCCTAACACATAAAGCCCTACAAAAAGCGCAAACATTTTGCCAAACATACCGGCAGAGCGAAACATAGTTTCTTTAAACAAGGGCCAGGTTATTTTGCGGCGGGCAAGCGCGTACAAAAAAGAAAGCACTGCCCCAACAGCTCCGCCTTCTGCGGGTGTAAAAAAGCCATATAAAATACCAATAACCACTATAAGAAACAGTATAATCACTGGTACAAGATATACAAGTGACATCAGCTTTTCTTTCATGGGATATACGGGGCATTTTGGTGCCCATTGTGGGTTGCGTATTACTCTGAACACAATAATAAGCATAAAAATACTGGCAAGTAAAAGCCCAGGTAATATGCCAGCCACAAAAAGCTTGCCTACAGATGTTTCTGTTATCATAGAGTAAATAATAATACCCATTCTGGGTGGATTTAGAATACAAAGTGTGCCACCAGTCGCCAGGGCTCCCGTAG
>CAZPTC010000121.1:0-7221 GCA_964589455.1 uncultured Desulfovibrionaceae bacterium
CCCCCCCCCCCCCCCCCCCCCCCCCCCCCCCCCCCCCCCCCCCCCCCCACGCCATCAATCATCCACGCGGTAGTTTGGGGCTTCTTTGGTGATAATGACGTCATGGACGTGGCTTTCTTTAAGGCCAGCGCTGGAAATTTCCACAAAGCGCGCATCTGCGTACAAAGTGGGCAAATCGCAAGCGCCAAGGTAGCCCATACCGGATTTCAAGCCGCCCACAAACTGGTAAATAGTTTCTGAAACAGGGCCACGGTAGGGCACGCGGCCTACAATACCTTCTGGGACAAACTTTTTGGATTTTTCTTGGAAGTAGCGGTCTGAGGAGCCGTCTTTCATGGCGTCTATGGAACCCATGCCGCGGTAAATTTTGTAGGTACGGCCCTGGTAGAGCATGGTTTCGCCGGGGCTTTCTTCTGTGCCGGCAAACACACTGCCCATCATAACGGTATTGGCGCCAACAGCCAGAGCTTTGACAACATCACCGGAGTATTTAATGCCGCCGTCTGCTACAAGGCAGGCATCGGCTTCGCGCACGGCGCGGCCTGCTTCCATAATGGCAGTAATTTGTGGCACGCCAACACCAGAAACCACGCGGGTGGTGCAAATGGAGCCAGGGCCAATGCCCACTTTAACGGCATCCACACCGGCTTTAAGCAGGGCCTTGGCACCTTCATACGTGGCAACATTGCCGCCAATAAGCTGGCAATGGGGGAAAGCGCCGCGTACCATGGCAACGGCGTCTAAAATGTTTTTGGAATGCCCGTGGGCGGAATCTAAAACCAGAACATCCGCACCGGCGGCTAAAAGTTCTGAGGCGCGGTATTCGCAGTCCTTGCCAACACCAATGGCGGCACCAACGCGCAGACGGCCATTTTCGTCCTTGCAGGCATCCGGGTATTTTTGGACTTTATCAATATCTTTCATGGTGATAAGGCCACGCAGGCGGCGCTGTTCATCCACTACTAAAAGCTTTTCAATGCGGTGATGGTGCAAATGGCTCTTGGCTTCTTCCAAGGTGGTACCCATAGGCACGGTAACCAGGTTATCGCGGGTCATGACTTCGCAAACCAGGGTTTTGTCCGGGTCTTCCACAAAGCGTACGTCGCGGTTGGTAAGAATGCCAACAAGGCCGCCGTTTTTCACAACTGGCAGACCAGAAACCCTGAAATCGCGCATAAGGCCAAGGGCAGTGCTGACGCTGTCTTCTGGCTCAATGGTCACGGGGTCTAAAATCATGCCACTTTCAGATTTTTTCACTTTTTCTACTTCAAGGCGCTGACGCGGTACATCCATATTTTTATGGACAATGCCAATGCCACCGTGACGTGCAAGAGAAATGGCCATGGCGGATTCTGTAACCGTGTCCATAGCTGCGGAAAGAAAGGGGATTTTAAGGCGTATGGAAGGCGTGAGATAGGCGGACACATCCACCAAATCCGGCGTAACTTCTGAATACGCAGGGACAAGCAGAACATCGTCAAAAGTGAGAGCTTTTCCTAAAAACTCCATACATGCCTCCGGCTTAGGCCAGGTTTTTTTCCACTTTTGCCCAGGTATCCTTTAGGGTAACGGTGCGGTTGAATACCGGCAAATCTGCTGTGGAATCTTTATCCACGCAGGCATAGCACAGGCGCTCAAACTGCACACGGCTTCCTACAGGAAGGCTGGCAAGATACGGTTCAACAGCCGCTTCCACTACGGTAAGAGAGTTTGGGTTGATATAATCGGTAAATTCCTTCCCTTCTTCCACATCTGCCACGTTTTCCAAACTAAGCAAATGCTCATACAGGCGCACTTGGGCTTTTTTGGCGTGCGGGGCGCTTACCCAGTGCAGGGTGCCTTTAACCTTACGGCCATCTGCGGAATCGCCGCCTTTTGTGGCTGGGTCATATTCGCAAAGAAGCTCGGTAATATTGCCGGCAGCGTCCTTTAGCACCTGCTTGCAGGTGATATAATAGGCGTAGCGAAGGCGAACCTCTGCCCCTACTGTAAGCCTGTGAAATTTCTTGGGGGCATCTTCTCTGAAGTCTTCCCGCTCAATATATAAATGCCGCCCGAACATGGCTTTGCGTGTGCCAAAGCTTGGGTCTTCCGGGTGAAGGGGCATTTCCAGCTCTTCTTCCTGGCCTTCCGGGTAATTGACAAGCGTTACTTTTATGGGGTCAAGCACGGCCATGCAACGGGGGGTTATGGCGTTCAAGTGTTCTCTTGCGCAGAACTCCAGTGTGCCATAGTCCACCATAGAATCTGCGGCGCGTGCAACACCAATGCGGCTGCAAAATTCGCGTATAGATTCAGGTGTATAGCCGCGCCTTCTTAAGCCACTTATGGTGGGCATACGCGGGTCATCCCAGCCATGCACAAACTTGCCTTCTACAAGGTGAATAAGCTTGCGCTTGGAGAGCACTGTATAGCTCATATTCAGGCGTGCAAACTCAATTTGCTGGGGGTGGAATACATGCAGGGTATCCAATACCCAGTCATACAGTTCCCTATTGTTTTCAAACTCCAACGTACATATGGAATGCGTAATTTTTTCTATGGAGTCAGAAAGGCAGTGCGTAAAGTCATACATGGGGTAAATGCACCATGCATCGCCTGTTCTGTGATGATGCGCATGGCGTATGCGGTACAATGTGGGGTCGCGCATAATAACATTGGGCGAAGCCATATCTATCTTCGCCCGCAGTACATATTCCCCGTCTTTGAATTCACCCGCACGCATACGGCGGAATAAATCCAGGCTTTCTTCCCTGGGGCGCTCTCTGTTAGGGCTTGGTTTGCCCGGCTCTGTAAGGGTGCCGCGCATGGCGCGTATTTCATCCACACTCAGATTATCTACATAAGCCTTGCCTTCTTGTATAAGCATTTCTGCCCAGGCATAAAGCTGCTCAAAGTAATCTGAAGCAAAATGCGGCTCACCGGCCCACTTAAAGCCCAACCACGAAACATCTTCTTTTATGGAGTCTACATACTCCACATCTTCCTTGGTGGGGTTGGTATCGTCAAAGCGCAAATTGCATGTACCGCCAAACTCTTCTGCCAAGCCAAAATTCAGGCAAATAGATTTGGCATGGCCAATATGCAAATACCCATTAGGCTCTGGCGGAAAGCGCGTGGCAACACGCCCGTCAAAGCGCCGCGAAGCATTATCTTCACGGATGCGCGTGCGTAAAAAGTCACTTGTTTTGGATTCACTGGGTGAATTTGCCTCTACGACATCTGGATGCAATGACATACGTACGCCCCACAGCGGCCTTTTGCGGCCAAAAATGCCTTCTGTCCCTAGTGCATTATACGCAAAGTTTGCCATGCACGGCGGGCAGATAAAACGGTGTCGTTTTTTATATCCCTTCCCTTCCCCAAGGTCAAGCTTTGTATACGGGCTCTGCCTGCAACGGGAGCCGGGTTGCGATACTTTCGGGTATGTTCCCGCATGCTTTTTTCGGATGCTTTTGCTGGACAAAACGCAAAAGTTTTGATTCTCTTTGAAAAAAGCAGTATGGGAGACAAAATGAAAAGCAATTTGGCAGCGCTGCAAAAGCGTGGCTTTGCCAGTAAAAAAGACTGCGCAAATATGCAGGGCTTACCAGTAGAAACACTTTTAGCCTGTATGCAGTCTTCAAATCCTGTTAACCGCACTGCGGCGGTTAAGGCTTTGCCTGCTATTACAGAGCAAACTACATGCGCTGTGCTGGAACAACTTTGTAAGGAAAAAAGCCTGTATACAAAAATTGCGTTGTGTGCGTATTTGGAAACAGGAAATCAAAAAACGGCAGAGCACATGGTGCCGCTTCTTGGGCGTATTGGAAAAAACCAATACACGGCGCTGCCTGCAAAAGTTTCTGCAAAAAAGTCGTATCCATTGCCGCGCGATATTATAGCGCGTAGCCTTGGCAAAATGTCCCCCGCTGTTTTTCCAAGTTTTTTGCATTTTGTTGAAACGGCAAACATTCTACAGTTGCGGGAACTTATAGACGCCATAGGCTTTATGGTTTTTTACAACAAAGAGCTTGCAACCACAGGGCATTTAACCACACTGCTTTCCTTGCCTGCACATTTTCCGCAAGACACATTGCTTTTGTGGAAAATGCTTACATGCCTTTCTGCATTCCCGCTGCCAGAGTCCATTGCTTTTCTCACTCTTCACAAAGAAAGCCCTGGTCTTTTTGGGGCAGAGGCAGCACGTTCTCTCGCACTTCTTTCTTCTGCCTCCTAACTAACCCTCTCATACATACCATGAGCTTAACAAAACCATTCGTGGCATGTTCTCGCGTGCGAGAACATGCCGCGAATGGGCAAACTATGACCTCGCCTCTTTTTTGGGCTGCAAAAGGATTTTGAAGTCCCATTGCCAGCAGCCAAAAAAGAGGCGAGGCCATGTATTTTCAGCCAAGCAGACATACACTCCCCACCCCCCTGTAGAGCGTCCGGCCTCAAACAGGGAGGTCTGGAGGGGATTATCCCCTCCAGCAGGGTCTTACGTTCGGTCTACCCTTCCAGTTCTTCTGCGGGTGCCAGTTCACTGCTTCTTTCTTTGGCCTTGCCAAGCAAATGCACAAGGGCAAATACAGGTATGGAGCAAAGGGTACCCACAAGGAAGGGGGGAGTTTCTGCAAGCAGGCCGTCTATAAGGCGTACTGGCAGCATATTGGTAGAAGGGTATACGCACAAGTACCACAGCACACAGCCAAGGAAGCCGGCAACGGCACTGGCCCAGGCGGCATTCCCATTCGATATGCGCATTTTCACCATAGTGATATAGGGCACCATGGCGGTGGCGCCAATAACGCTCCATGCGGTTGTGCATAACAGGGCGATAATCTGGCCTTTAAGACCGGCAGCGCCAGCGCTTACGCACACGCAGAAGAGGATGCCAATGAACCATGCACGGCGGGATGCTGGCTTACCTGTGAGGTCTTCTGTGAAAGAAGAAGCGGCAATGTGGTACAGGGCGGTGGTAGTGGAAAGGGAGGCGGATATAATGGCCAGGGCAAAGAGTTGTTGACCAAGGTGTGGCAGCAGGGCACTGGTGAGGGTTGCAACCACGATATCCGGGTCAGTGATAGGGGGAAGGATAAGGCGGGAAAGGGCCGCTATGAAGAACATACCGCCCACAAGGGTGAATATGATAATGCTGGCAATAATGGCGGTGCGGTGTACATGTTTTTTGTTATGCAGGGCAAAGTGGCGCTGAATCATTTGCGGCTGTGCCCATGTGGCTACAGACATAACAAGCACCAGGGAAAGCACAAACATACCTTGCGACCCGGAAGAAAGCCATAAAAACCCATTATTGGCAAGCTTTGTAGGTTCTAATTCTGAAAGAGCGACCAGGCCATCAATAGGGCCACCCACTGCGTACAGTACACAGGCAATAAGCACCAGAATACCCACAAGCATAACGCCGCCCTGCATAGCTTCTGTATAGATAACGCCGCGCAGGCCGCCCCACCATACAAGTAAGCCCACAAAACCTGCTAAAATCCAAATAAGGGCATACATGGGAAGCGGGATAAGGCTGCTCAGCATAACAGCCGCGCCCTTAATAACCGCAGAAGCGTATACAGAAAGGAACAGGGCAAATATAACACCAAGCAGAATCCGCAACTTTGTATTGTTGTGCCACAGGCTCAGCAACTGGGCAGGCGTGCGTGCTTTCAGTTTTACCTGCAATTCCCGTGTGTCCCAGGCAAAGTATACATAGACAAAGTATGTACCAAGCATTGTAACACCAACGGCTACAAGGCTGATTTGCAAGCCGTATAAATAGGCAAGGCCTGCAAAGCCAATAAGTGCCACTGCGGAAACATAGGTTGCCACATACGCAAAGGCCTGCACCACAAAGCCAACTGCCCCTGTGGATGTTACATCGTATCCTTTGCCTTTGCGTGCCAAATACACAAAGGCCAGAACATACAGTGTCCAAATAATTACATCGCCCAGCATTTTTATACCCTCAAAGGTTGAGCATTGGCGCTTAAGCGCAAAAAAGCCACTTCCGCACGGAAGTGGCTTTGTCCTACCAGTCATTTAACCTTATTTGTTATGACAAAAGAAGACCACCCCGCGCTTGTATGCGTTGGCTAAAGAAAAAGCTGCTAAAGTAAAAACGGCAGGCTTTTTGCATTTGCATGGTGGTGTATCCCTTTTCCAAAATAAAGTTGATGAGTCTTTTTACCTAAACCCGCTTCGCACGTCAAGTAAAAAATTGCCCCTTCCCCATTTTTCTTTATCCCACTTGCCTTTTCCAGCAAAATATTTTCTTGGCACAAATTTTGCTACACCATGTTTGCCTAAACAGAAACTTGACACCATACCCCTGCTATACACTTGGCAAGGGTCTGCCAATAAAGGAGTTTTTATGCAAAACGCCATGTTTTCCGGCTTGTTTGCCGCCCTTTCTACTGAACACCGGATGGCGATTGTCAGCAATAACCTGGCCAATGCCAACACGGCTGGCTATAAATCAGATAAAGCGGCTTTTAAAGACACCATGATCTTTTTTGCCTCTGACTTTATCCGCGAGCCTCTTGCCAATGTACGCTCCAAGCCACTTTGGCCACCCGCGGAACTGCGCGCCAGAACCCGCCTTGCTGTTGAAGAAACAGACTTTTCCCAAGGTGCCATGCAATACAGCGGCAACCCCTTGGATATTTCTATTGCAGGAGAAGGGTTTTTCCGTATCCAAACACCGGGCGGGAACTATTACAGCCGCAATGGCAGCTTCTGCCAGAGCGCAGACGGCACCCTTATGACCCCCAATGGGTTTATGCCCCTTGATACGGGCGGAAACCCCATACAAGTACCTGCTGGCACCAAAAATGTTCACATAGACTTTGAAGGCCGCATTTTTGCCGATGGCGCGGAAATTGCCCAGCTTGAAATTGTCAGTATCAATGATCTGACCCAGATGGAAAAATTCGGGCATAACCTTTTCCGCGTACGCGAAGGCTCCCAGGTGACAGAGTTTGACCCCAGAGCAGACGGTACCCTTGTTAACCAAGGGTATATTGAATCCTCTAATATTGATATTGTTTCTGAAATGGTCAAAATGATAGAGGTAAACCGCACCTTTGAAGCAAATTCCAAGGTTATGCAAACATCCGATGCCCTTGACCGCGAAAGTATTTCCCGCGTTGGCCGTAACAGGTCGTAAGAGAAGCGTGTTGGGGGGGGGGGGGGGGGGGGGGGGGGGGGGGGGGGGGGGGGGGGGGGGGG
>CAZPTC010000122.1:0-7219 GCA_964589455.1 uncultured Desulfovibrionaceae bacterium
GAAATTTTCGAGCCTGCGAGAAAATTTCAAAAAGTGGCAACTGCGCCCTCGCCTGTTATTTTTCAAAAAATTGCTATATGCAGGCACTCATATAACAAGACAGAGAACAGGCGAGGGCGCGTAGTTTCCAGCCATACTATGCCCCCTCAGGCACACACTCAAAACAAGGGGGCTTGGGGGGGATTATCCCCCCCAAAATACTCTTTCTCTCTCTCCCTTCTTCTTCCCCTCCCTCACACCCCTCCCCCAATCCCCACTCTTCCTCTGGCCTCTCCACCCAAATTCCACCCCCCCCGACGCCTATGACAAAAAGTTAAAAAAACGACCTTACCGCCCGCGTGCTGCTTGCGGCTGTTGCCATGGTATCTTTGGCATCGCTTGCGGGAATTATGCTCTTCCTTATTATGGAGGGGCTGCCCTTGTTTAAGGACTACCCAGTTTTCTCCTTTTTGTTTGGGGAATTCTGGTACCCAACATCAGACCCGCCGGAATTTGGCATACTCTCGCTTATAGTAGGTTCGCTGGCTGTAACGGTGCTGGCAACGCTTATAGCGGTGCCACTTGGCCTTATGAGCGCTATGTACCTTGCTGAAATAGCAAAGCCGGGCACAAGGCGGATAATAAAACCTTTTATTGAACTTTTGGCTGCGCTGCCTTCCGTGGTGGTGGGCTTTTTTGGTATGGTCATAGTGGCGCCCATTTTACAGGAATACACGGGGGCGTATACGGGGCTTAATTTGTTCAATGCCTCGCTTATGCTGGCATTTATGGGTGTACCCACAATTTGCACGGTGGCAGAAGATGCGCTTTTTGCGGTGCCACGAACACTGAAAGAGGCTTCTCTTGCGCTTGGGGCAACGCAGTTTGAAACGCAGATGCGCGTAACATTGCCGGCCGCACTTTCTGGTATAGGCACAGCTATTATGCTGGGTATGTCCCGCGCTATTGGCGAAACAATGGTGGTGCTTATGGTGGCAGGCGGGGCGGCTATGATACCCACAAGCATATTTGACCCTGTACGTCCTATGCCTGCTTCTATTGCGGCAGAAATGGCAGAAGCGCCTTTCAGGGGCGACCATTATTACGCGCTTTTTGCAACAGGGCTTGTGTTGTTTATATTCACCTTTATTTTCAATATGGTAGCTTTTCGTATAACAGAAAAACACAAGCAAGTAGGCTCTTCTGGCTTATAAGGGGACATGTATGGAAACAAACACGGCAATCCCCCAGAATACCCAAGGGGAGCAAAGGGAAAACATGGCAAATATGCCAAACAAAGCGCCAAGCTTAAAAAGCCTGGGCAGGCGTCATGCCACGCAAAAAATTGCGTTTGGCTTTTTGCGCGGGGCAACGGCTATTAATATTGCGGCTCTGGTGCTTGTGTGCGCGTTTTTGGTGTGGAATGGCGCAGGCGCTATTTCGTGGGAATTTCTTACAGAAGAGCCGCGTAAACAAATGACAGAGGGCGGGATATGGCCCTGCATTGTAGGCACATTTTTGCTGGCACTTGGCGCTATGCTGGTGGCCTTTCCTTTAGGGGTGGCAAGCGCTATTTTTCTGCATGAGTATGGCAAAAGCGCGCAAAAAACATCGCGCATTATACGCCTGGCCATAAGTAATTTGGCGGGGGTACCTTCTGTGGTGTTTGGCCTTTTTGGGCTTGCGTTTTTTGTAACATTTTTGGGCATGGGCGTAAGTTTGCTGGCAGGGGTACTTACACTTGCGGTGCTTACGCTGCCTGTGATTATCAACACGGCAGAAGAGGCTTTGCGTCAGGTGCCAGATGCCTGGCGGGAGGCATCGCTTGGTCTTGGGGCCAGTAAAGCCCAAACAATATGGCGGGTGGTGCTGCCTTCTGCCTTGCCGGGTATGCTGACTGGTGCTATCTTGGGTCTGGCAAGGGCTGCCGGGGAAACCGCGGCTATTATGTTTACGGCGGCAGTATTTTACACGCCTAAAATGCCAGATTCCGTTTTCAGTGCCATTATGGCTCTGCCTTACCACATGTATGTACTGGCAACGGCCGGTACAGAAATTGATAAAACACGCCCCCTGCAGTTTGGCACGGCTCTTGTGCTGCTTGCGCTTGTGCTGGGGATGAACCTTATAGCCCTTCTTCTGCGCGACAGAATGCAGAAAAAAGTTTGAGGCCACACATGCCAGATTCCCCCCGTATTCTTGTTATTGAAGATGAAGCGGATATCAGAGAATTACTGCGCTTTAATTTAGAGCGCGAAAATTTCCGCGTGGAAGAGGCAGAAGACGGCCCCACAGGCCTTGAACTTGCACGTAAGCACAAACCGGACTTAATATTGCTGGATGTCATGCTGCCTGGCATGGATGGCTTTACTGTATGCAAAGAATTGGAAAAAGACCGTGTAACAGTGGGCATACCCATTATTATGCTTACAGCGCGCGGGGAAACCATTGACCGTATTTTAGGGCTGGAATTAGGGGCAGATGACTATGTGGTTAAGCCCTTCCATGTGCGGGAACTTTTGCTGCGCATACGCGCTATTTTGCGCCGCCAACAACCTGCAAACCCGGATGCCCCTGTTTTAGAGCATAATGGCATTTTGCTCAATATAGATGCGCACACAGCAACATTGGATGGCGCACCACTTGACCTTACAGCAACAGAATTCCGCCTGCTTGCAGAGCTTTTATCCCATAAAGGCCGGGTACACACGCGGGAAGCCTTGCTTGCCTCTGTATGGGGCTATCAATTTGAAGGGTACGCCCGCACGGTAGATACCCATGTGCGCCGCCTGCGCGCAAAACTGGGACACGCGGCAGAAAGTATTGAAACCATACGCGGTGTAGGCTACAGAGTAAAGGACTAGCACACTATGCACAGCACATTACGCACAAAACTTTTCCTCAGCTTCTTTGTACTGCTTTTGCTGGGTCTGGCTCTGCCGTACTTTTACCTTGCCAACCGCATGCATAATACAGTGCTGGAAGAAGCCACACAAAATGCCTTTAAAGAAACAGAAATGGCGCGGCTCTTACTGCCTTCCCCGGCTTTAACAGAGGAGCAGGCAGATAAAGCCCTGCACCATCTTGCTGCCTTACTGGATATACGCATTACCTATATTGCAGAAAATGGCGCTATTGAGTTTGAATCTGGCCCGGCAGATAAAACACAAATGGACAGACATTCTGACAGGGAAGAAATACGCATGGCTTTGCAAAATGGCACAGGCATGAGTATACGCCAAAGCGAAACCAGCGGCCAATCCCTGTTGTATGCTGCCATTAAAATAGATGGAGCAGGCCCCTGGCCTGTTGGTGTACTGCGTGTGGCAAGGCCATTGCAGGTTGTGGAGGACAAAGCCAGTTCTCTTATCAGTGCATGGCTGGGCATTTTTGCTTTGGCCTTTGCGCTTTCACTTATTCTTGCATGGCTTTTTTCGCGGCGGCTGGAACAGTCTTTCCAGGGTATGATACATATTGTGGGCCACATGGCGCAAGGCAAAAAGGAACGCTTGCCTTCTTTGCCTGCTTTGCCGGGTAAAGAATTTGCGGCCCTTGCAGCCGCGGTTAACTGCATGGCAGACAGTATGGAAAAAAATCTGCAACTTGTGGAGCGCCACAATACCCAGCTTGAAAGCATACTCAATACTATGGCAGAAGGCGTGCTGGTGGTAGATGCCAAGGGCCGCACCCAAAAAATAAACCAGGCACTTTGCCGCCTTTTCCCTCAGGTGGAAGAGTTTTTGCTGCACCAACAGGTAACAGGCAAAAAACCCGTGGAATTTTTGGGCATTGCCGCCATACAGGAAGAATTGGATACCCTTTTGCGCTCTGACACGCAAAACGCCCTTACATTAGAAATTGATATACAAAGCAGTAATCACCCCCGTGTGTTCAGTGTGCATTTTGTCAAGCCGGAAAACACTACCCATGTAGGGGCCGTACTTGTCTTCCATGATATTACAGAAATGGCAGACCTTATGCGTATGCGGCGGGACTTTATAGCCAATGCATCCCATGAATTGCGCACACCCCTTACAGTGATACAAGGTTATAGTGAAACTTTGCTGAGTATGGAACAACAGGATGCCGCAGCCACACGCTTTTTAGAGACCATACATAAGCAGGCTGTACACATGTCCCGTATTGTGGAAGACTTACTTACACTTTCGCGTATAGAAAACCGCCAGGGCAGAGCCCCTCTTTCTACAGAAAGTATACAGGCAGAGCCTTTTGTGCGCAGTCTTGCTGAAAGCTATACCCCCATACTGAAAGAAAAAGACCTGCACATCAGTTGCCAGATGCAGGAAGGGCTTTGCGTATATGCAGACGCGCACATGCTCTCCCAGGTGTTCCAAAATCTTCTGGATAATGCCTGCCGCTATGCACCGGAGCATTCTACACTTACAGTAAAAGGCATGGCCTCCCCCACTGAACCTAAAATGGCGCTTTTTTCTGTGCAGGATGAAGGGCCAGGCATTCGCGGTGGGGAAGCGCGTAAAGTATTTGAGCGCTTTTACAGAGTAGAAAAGCACAGGGGCAATAATGGCAGCAATGGACAAAAACAGGGCACTGGCCTTGGGCTTGCCATTTGCAAACATATTGTAGAAATGCAGGGGGGCCGTATATGGGCAGAAGAAAAACCTGCGCAGTCAAACCCCCATACACTTCCCGGTGCAACGCTTTATTTTACTATGCCCCTTTGTTTTTAAGCAAAAAGGAACCCCCTATATGGAAAAATCTATTAAAATGGCTGCCTCGCATGTAAACTTTTTTTACGGGAGCAACCAGGCGCTGTACGATGTTTCTTTAGATTTTGCGCCACAAAGCGTTACGGCGCTTATTGGCCCTTCCGGCTGCGGCAAAAGCACATTTTTGCGCTGCTTAAACCGCATGAATGACCTTATTCCCCATACCCGCACAGATGGCACCATAAGCCTTGATGGGGAAAATATATACGCTTCTGGCACAGATGTGGTAGATGTACGCCGCCGTGTGGGCATGGTGTTCCAAAAGCCTAACCCTTTCCCTAAAACTATTTTTGAAAATGTGGCCTACGGCTTACGGGTAAATGGCGTACGCGATGAAAGCTATATTGCCCATAAAGTGGAAGAAAGCCTTAAACGCGCCGCCATGTTTGAAGAAGTAAAAGACCGTTTGCACACCTCTGCTCTTGCGCTTTCTGGCGGGCAGCAGCAGCGTATATGTATAGCAAGGGCTTTGGCTGTTGAGCCGGAAGTGCTGCTTATGGACGAACCAGCCAGCGCACTTGACCCCATAGCCACTCAACGTATAGAAGAAAGCATACGCGAGCTGAAAGAAAACCTTTGCATTATCATTGTCACGCACAATATGCAGCAGGCTGCCCGCACGTCTGACACCACGGCCTTCTTCTATATGGGCAAACTTATTGAATGCGATGAGACAGAAACCCTGTTCACGCGGCCAAAACTGAAGCAAACGGAAGAATATATCACGGGGCGCTTTGGGTAAAAACACACCCTGCCACGCCTGCTTTTTTTCTTTCTTCCACACAAAGTTTTATCCTAAAAGCGAGATTGCCATGTCCCCTCAGGAAACTCAGATACAAAGCCTTATTGATGATTTGCGCACAAAACTGCTTGTTATGTCTGCCAAAGTGCAGCAGGCCCTTGATGATGCCGTGTACGCCATGCAATACCGCCACATACCCCACGCCATCACGGTTATGGATGGCGATGCGGATATTGACGCAATGGAAAATGCCATTGATGAAGCCTGCCTGAATATTTTGGTGCGCACCCAGCCAGTTGCCAGTGACCTGCGCTTTATTATGACCGCCATTCGTATGGTGCAGGACTTGGAGCGCATTGGCGATGAAGCCACTACTATTGCAGAGCGCGCCATGCTTATGGACGATACCCTGCCCCCCCGCATAGCCACTGAGCTGGAAGCTCTTACAGCCCATGCACAGGAAAGCCTGCGCAGCTCTATCACGGCATTCCGGGATATGGAAAACCTAAGCGGAACCCAGCTTTACCATTTGTTCCATCAGGAAGATGAAACCCCTTTGCGTATTACCCGCATTTACAGGGATATGATGGAAAGTGTGCAGCAAGGGCAACTTGGTTCCTGGGCATCCATGCACATTATTTTTATTGTGCGTGCGCTGGAACGTATTTCCCGCCGTGCAGAAAATATTGCGGAACATATTTATTTTGTTCTTAAAGGCATAAGCGCTAAACACCGCCATATTGACGGTGAATAGCAAAACACGGGCATTTTTTGTCAAAACTTTTAGGATACCCCCATGCCACGCGCACTTGTTAATGCCATACGCCCCGATTCGCTTGCAGAAAAAACCGCCAAAGCACGGGAACATGACCACGCATGGTTTCGCAACCAGGCCCCTTGTTTTGAAACAGGCTTTTGCCCTGTGTGCGAAGCCGAGGCTTTACCAGACAAACCCACACATATAAGCCCAAGTGGTGCAACATACACACGCTGCCCTGCGTGCGGCACTTTGTGCATGACCCCGCACCCAACAGAAGCACAATACGCGGCGTATTACCCGCAATCGCAGTTAATGCGCCTTTTTGCGGAAGATATTTTTAAGCAGTCGGCGCAGGCAAGGCATGAGCTTATTTATACGCAAAGGCTGGAGAGGATGCTTGGGCTTTGCCGTGCGCTTTCTCCTGCTTCTACAGTATCCTCCACACTGCTCTCCAAAAATGATGCAGCAGACAGGCTTGGCGGCGCGTATATAGAAATTGGCGCTGGCAGTGGGGTTTTTGCAAGCCTGGTGCAGGAAAGCGGCTTTTTTGACAAGGTTATTGCTATAGAACCCAATGCAGACTGCGCAACAGATTGCCGCAAAAATAAGCTTAATGTTGTGGAAAAAATGGCAGAACAGGTGGATTTTAAAGCCATTGCCGCGCCATTGCCTATTAAGGCAGTTGGGCTATTTGAAACCTTGGAGCATTTAACAAACCCAAAGGCTTTTCTTAACAATCTTTCCCAGCAGTTACCGGCAGGCGCTTTGCTTTTTCTTTCTACACCAAGTGGCATGGGCTTTGATGTGGTGGAGCTTGGCGGGGCATCAACAGCGCTTGGCTGGACACATGTACACCTTTTTAACCCATATTCCATACAACTTTTGCTGGAACAATGCGGCTTTTCTGCAGAAAGCATACGCACACCCGGCCTTTTGGATGTAGACCTTGTGGCGCGCGCCTGCAAACAGGGTATGCACACAGCCTCCCCC
>CAZPTC010000123.1:0-7147 GCA_964589455.1 uncultured Desulfovibrionaceae bacterium
GGCAGCGGCAAGGGTGCCATCTTTAGTGTCATAATAAATATCATGGCGCTTATTAATGGCCCCTTCGTCCTGGTCATCTGCGCGGGCAGTAAGAGCACCGCCGCAAACACGGCATACATCGCCATTTGGCTTAATGGCATCAATAAAAATATTATTGGGATGGTTATTATTTGCAGCACAAAGCCTGCGCCCCATTATGCGGTCGCGCGCTATTTCGCGGCCTAACTGTATTTCTACCACATAATCTAAATGCATACCAGCCTGTTGCAAAGCTTCGTGCAATTTACGCGCCTGTTCCATATTACGCGGAAAACCATCCAGCAGCCAACCATTGGCCCCTTTTTCCTTCAAAATTTCCAAAATCATGGGGATAGTTATTTCATCCGGCACAAGGTCGCCCCTGTCCATATATTCCTTGGCTTTTATACCAAGCGGTGTTTTTTGGTTCACATGCTGACGGAAAACCGCACCAGATTCAATATGGGCAATGCCATATTTTTCCATAAGTAATGCGCCTTGTGTGCCTTTACCACTGCCATTGGGGCCAAAAATAAGAATATTCATACATCCTCGCCTTATTGTAATGGGTATAAAAGAAGCCTATACTACTTTGCCTGAAAAGTTAAGTACAAATCCCCCTGCCAGGAACCTACCTTTTTGCCCATGCCTTTTAAGCGCACAGGTTTTCCAACGGCAAAATCTGGCGGAAGGGTTATTTCTATAGTGCGCAGCTCTCCCCTAAGGCCAGCCGTGCGTATTTGCAAACGGATACGCGCACCGGCAAAAAGGGCACTGGGCGACATAGTGACAACCTGTTCTTCATCAATTTGATTACGCAACCAGCCTTTTACTTTTTTGCCAATACCGCCAGTCAGGTCTACCGCAAATGCTTTATCGCCCCACTCCACTTGAAGTTTGCGGGGCTTTGCATCTTCAGGTGGTGTATTTTGCGCAGGGGAGGCACTTTCCACAAACATGCTTTCCCCGCCTGTTGTCTGGGCGCGTATGGTATCATACACAGAGCGGGTAGAATTATTCAGCACATTTTCAAAAAGCTCTTCCCTGCTGTTTTCTTTATACGTTTGCGCGGCCTGACGTTTTTTTTCTTCTTCTGAAGAAAAACTGCCCGTTGGGCGGCTGTATGTGCGCTTATGGCTTTCTGTTTTTTTGGCATTCTCTGACGCTGCAGAATGGGAAGTATGTACATGCCCAGAGTGAACATTATTATCTGCCTCAGCACGCGCACGCCGGGCCATTGCTTCTTCCCGTTTTTCCTGCTCTTTTTTCTCTCTGGCGGCTTTTTCCGCGGCTTCACGGGCACGGCGCAAGGCTTCTTCTTTTTCTCTGGCAAGGCGGGCTTCACGCTCTAAGCGCTCTGCCCTTTCTCTGGCTTCTCTCTCCCGCTTTTCTGCAAGCAAGCGCTCCTGACGGGCCTTTTCTTCCGCAATTTTGGCAAGGCGTTCTTTCTCCTGCCTCTCCATTTCCTGCTTCAGTTTTTCCCTGCGCTCTTCTTCCCGCTTTTCCCGCTCTGCTTTTTCCCGCTCTTCTCTAAATTGTTTTTCTGCTTCCTGACGCTGGCGGCGGGTTTCTTCCTTTTGGGCGCGTTTTGCCAGTTCTTCTTCTTTTGCTTTTTGGGCTGCCTGCGCCATTGCCTCTTTGGCGGCTTTATCTGCCGCCTCTTTAGCTTCCTGCGCGCTTATAAAATCTAAAAGCGCAACATACGCTTCGTTAAGCTCATGGAATTTACGGCTGGCCTCAGAACCTGCCTGGGGGTTCATATCCGGGTGCAGTTCCAGTGCGCGCTTTCTGTAGGCCTTTTTTACCTCTTCGAGCCCTGCTGTGGGGAGCACCCCCACAATGCTGTAGCAATCCTTCAAAGAAGGGCCCTGGGCGCGCTTCATGGCAAATCCTTAAGGCGTTCTATGGCTGCGGCGGGTAAATCTGCTTTTTTTACACAAAGCGCACGTCCGCAATGGTGTATATCGGCAGAAATAAGCGCGTTCTCTGTAAGGTATGTATACCCTTCTACAGCAAAATCTTCCAAAGAAACATGGGGGTCAATGCCTTTGCAGTCTGCTTTGGCAAAGGTAAGGCTTTCTGCATCTACAAGATTACCCCGAAAATATGGCCATGCGCGGCATACATCCGGCCTTGCGGTATGCACAGAGCAACCAATACCTTGCGTATAAAAAACGCAATACCCATCCTGCCCGGATTTAAGGGCAAATTTCCCATTGCGTAACATGGCGTACGCTTCTTTAAACGCCGCTTCTTCCTGGCCCAAAAAGGCCGTTAGACGCGCAAGATCATGGGGAGAAAGAATAATCCCCCCTTCACCCTGGCAGCAAATGCCACACATTGTGCAGGAAAACGCGCTCTGCATAGTCCCCATCCTTACCCACCCATTTTGCCTGCGTTGTCCGCTTAGCGAGCTACACGCTACCCCAAAGCCTTGCTAATCGCAAGCGGATTTTCCCCATAGGAGAAAAAAGGCTTTTTCGCCGCACAGTTCCATACTTCAGCCCATTTTCCCTGCTTGCATGAAAAAAGCTTCCTTGGTATACAAACTCTTCCGGCCAGCAAATGGCTTCCTTTTTCCCATACACAATACCATGTCTTCTTTTTTTCCCATACCTACCCAAAGCGCCAAGCCGCTTACCATAACCCATGCCGGGCCTTTTACCACAGCCCGCCTTGCTACTGAAGCCTTGCGCGCAGGGCATTCTGTAGCCATACTTACGCAAAACCGCGAAGAAATGCTGCTCATGAAGGGTCTTTGCGCCCTTTTTACGCCAGAGCTTTCTGTTGGGGCAGATGCAAAAGGCAAGGCCCCTGCCCCAGTTTGGGAAAACCCCTGGGTCACCCTTGGCCCTATCAGCCGCAGAGCAGACCGCACAACAGCCAGCGAACGCGCAGCTTGGGCAGAACGCATTGGCGCGCTTTACAGCATGGGCTATGGCGGCAATGGGCAAAGCGCCCGCGGCCTTATTGCCACAGCGGATAATTTGCTTTTACGCCTGCCCCCTTTAGATTTTTTTGATGGTCAAAGCCTTACCCTGCGCCTGAATGAAGATATTTCGCCAGAGCTATTGTTAGAACAGCTTGTGGCATGGGGGTATCAGCGGGTTTCAATGGTGGCAGAAGCCGGGGACATGGCACGGCGCGGCGACATTTTAGACATACAGCCCCCTGGCTATGAAAAACCCCTGCGCCTTGAATTTTTTGGGGACACTGTAGACGCCCTGCGCGTGTTTGACCCTTCCACCCAGCGTTCCGTTGGTCAACTGGAAGAAGCCGTACTTTTGCCTGTTACCCCCATACGCACAGGCAAAGCCGCAGAAAAGAAAATGCGCGACCGCTGGGCAAGGCTTTTCCAAAAAGGCCTTATGACGGAATTTGGGCAGGCAAGCCTTTTACGTGCCGTAGAACAGCAAGACATAAAATTACTGCCCGGTGTAGCCTACGATGCCCCTTCCCAGTTAGAATCCTGGCTTTCCCGCGATACCCTTTTCTTTTTGCCAAGCCGGGCAGATTTGGACGAATGCCTTACAGGCACAGAAAACCATTTGCGGGAACAGCTTGAAGAAGATATTGAAAATGGCCGCCTTATACAGCCCTATACACTTGCTGCGCGGGACACCCAGTCTTGCCTTGCCATGCTGGAAGAAAAAAGGCGCGTGTATATGGAGCCCCTGCTTATTGGCATGGGAGAAGAAGGCAGCGCAAGCCAGGACTTACTGCGCCTTGATGAAAGAGCCTACCATTCTTTTGAAGATGTATTCCCAAGCCATGTAGACACTGCCCGCCCGTGGCAGGAGCTTGTGGCTGCCCTGCGGGCATGGTCGCGGGAAAAGCACCAGATTATCTTAGCTTTTGCCTCAGACCGTGGACGCCAGAAGTTTTTAAAATTTGCAGAAGAAGACGGCCTTTTCCCTGCCCTGCGGTACGATGTAAGCGCAAAAGGCCTTTTTGCCCTTGTAGCCCCGCTTACCCGGCAGGGGGCAGAACTGAAATGGGATAATACCCTTGTGCTGGGGGAAGATATTCTCCAGCCGCGCACAGAAAAAGGCCGCGCTGTTGCCACTGGCGCTTTTAAAGGTTTAGATACCTACGATGGCCTTAATGCCGGCGATTTTCTTGTACACCGCGACTACGGTATAGGCCGCTTTGGCGGCTTACAGCGCATGAGCGTTGGGAAAAGCGATGTGCAGAACGATTATCTTTTGCTGGAATACGCAGATAATGCCCGCCTGTACCTGCCAGTTGACCGCCTGAATATTGTCCAGCGCTTTAAAGTATCAGAAGGCACCCCCACCTTGGATAAACTTGGGGGAGCTGGCTGGTCAAGCAGTAAAGAAAAAGCCAAAAAAGCCGTAGAAAAAATTGCGGCAGATCTGGTAGAAATGTACGCCTGGCGCAAAGTGGCAAAAGGCTTTTCTTATTCCCCACTTGGCGAAATGTACAGGGAATTTGAGGCTTCCTTTGGTTTTGAAGAAACACCAGACCAGGCCAAAGCTATACAAGATGTGCTGGAAGATATGGAGAAGCCGGAACCTATGGATCGCCTTGTTTGCGGAGATGTGGGCTTTGGCAAAACAGAAGTGGCCCTGCGCGCAGCTTTTCGTGCGGCGTGCGATGGCAAGCAGGTGGCTCTTTTATGCCCCACAACTGTTTTGGCAGAACAGCATTTCCAAACATTCCGCGCAAGGCTAGCGGGTTTTCCCATTAATGTGGGGCTGCTCAGCCGCTTTGTGCCAAAATCTAAGCAAACAGAAACCCTTCACGCTGTAGAAAAAGGGCAAATAGATATTCTTATTGGCACGCACCGCTTACTTTCCCAGGATGTAAAAATCCCTAATCTGGGTCTTTTGGTGCTGGATGAAGAACAGCGCTTTGGTGTACGCCACAAAGAAAAGTTAAAGCAGCTCAAGAAGAATGTAGATGCCCTTACCCTTACAGCCACACCCATTCCGCGTACTTTACAGCTTTCTATGTCTGGCATACGGGAACTTTCTGTTATAGAAACCGCCCCGCCAGAACGCAAGCCTGTGGCAACGGCGCTTATCAACAGGGATAAAAACACCCTGCGCCAGATACTGGAGAGGGAAATAGAGCGCGAAGGCCAGGTTTTCTGGGTACATAACCGCGTTATGGGCCTTGAAAAAGTGGTAGCCTTTGTAAAAGAACTTGCGCCTCACGCCCGTATTGGCATGGCACACGGGCAAATGGGCGAAAAAGAGCTGGAAGGCACCATGCACAAGTTTTGGCATGGGGAGCTGGATATTTTGGTTTGTACGGCCATTGTGGAATCTGGGCTGGATTTCCCCCGCGCCAATACCCTTATTGTAGACCAGGCACAAAACTTTGGCCTTGGGCAGCTTTACCAGTTGCGTGGCCGCGTTGGGCGTTCAGACAGGCAGGCCTATGCCTATTTTGTCTTGCCAGAACACCACAGCCTCACAGAAACAGCAGAAGAACGATTGCGCGTTATTTTAGAAATGGACTATTTAGGGGCCGGCTTCCAGGTAGCTATGGAAGACTTGCGCATACGCGGGGCTGGCAATATATTGGGAGAAGCGCAGTCTGGGCATATCACCCGTGTGGGTCTGGAGCTTTTTTTAGAAATGCTGGAAGACGCTGTTTCGCGCCTGCGTGGCAATGGCGAACTTTTGCGCACAGAAACAGAAATAAACCTTGGCTTGCCTGCCCACATACCAGAAACGTATATTGCAGATGGCAAGGAGCGCTTAAAATATTACAAAATGCTCTCTACTGCGCAACAGGGCAGAGAAGACATCAGTATGGAACTGCGCGACCGCTTTGGCCCCCTGCCAGAAGAACTGGATACCTTCCTTGCTGTGCTGGACTTAAAAGATGCGGTTAACGCCCTTGGGGTAGGCAGAGCAGATATTTTCCCAGAGCGCGTACGCTTTACGTTTATGGAAAACCAAAGCAAGGTAAAGCCGGAGCAACTGGTACGCCTTGTCACCCACCATGCGGACAGAGCCAAGCTTTTCCCGCCTGCTGGTTTAGAGCTGCGTTTGAAAATGGATCTTCCACTTGGCAAACGCCTTGCAGAAGCACGTCTTTTTGTCCAGCAACTGGCAGAAACAACCGCTTAAGGGGCGCGTATGAAAAATTTTTTTCGCCTGGAAACATTTTTTTTCACTTGCCTTTTTTCCCTTCTTTGCCTCAGCCAAGCTATGGCAGAAAACACTGAACAAGACATAAAAACACGTTTTTTCAATACCATAGAAGAAGGCCTTGGCTGGATATCTGGTGAAACAACCGCAGAACCTGGTGTTGTGGCAACTGTAAACAATACGCCCATATACCTAAAGCAGGTGGAAGGGCTTTTTGATATGGAACAGGCCATTGCCTCTGAAAACAGGGTATTCACTGTGGAAGAACTGCGCACAGCGTACCAGAATGCCCTTTTTGCACTTATTGTGCAAAGCCTTATACATCAGGCACTTGCGCAAACTGGTGTGGCAGATTTACAGGTAACAGAAAAAGATGTGGCCGCATTAGAAAACATGGCGCGTGCAGGCTACCCTTCACATCCTGAAGCGCCAAGTTTTGAAGAAATGCTGGAACAGGACGGCATTAATATTGATTTATGGCGGGAACAACTCCGCGCCCAGCTAGAGCAAGAACGCTGGCAGCAGCACCTTGCCACCACTATACGATTATTGCCTGAAGAAATGGCCGCCTACCAAAAACAGCATAAAGACCGTTTTGTTCATCCTGCCGCCTATGATATAAGCGTTCTTTCTGCCCAAACAAAGGCAGAACTGGAAACCATACGCGCCTCTTTAGCCAGTAAACCAAACATTGCCCAATTTTTGGCATCGTTTAACCAAAAAGGTGTAGAAGTATCCCACTTCCCAGAATTTCATGCAAACTCATTGCCAGATGTATGGCGCAAGGATGCGGAAAAAATGCTAAAAGGCACTGCCCTTCCCCCTGTGCAGATGGAGGGTAGCTGGCGTATGCTTATACTGCTTGACCGTAAAGAAGCAAGGCCGTATAGCCAGGCAGAAATTTTTCAAGTGCTTGAAACAGAGCTTACCCTTGATGCTCTTGAAAAAACATACGCTGACTGGCTGGAACAAGCCCTTTCAGGCGCAGAAATATATGTTAATAA
>CAZPTC010000124.1:0-4638 GCA_964589455.1 uncultured Desulfovibrionaceae bacterium
TGTACGCATGGCTTCTACAAGCGCCTGTACATCGCTTTGTATTTTAAGCATTTGGGTTTGCGCTATGACAAATTTTTCAAAGCTCTTTTTGTAATTATTAATAGCTTCCCCTGCTATTTTTGCATTCTCAAGTTGTTCCGGGTCTGTAAAAAGGCCTTCCAGACGTTTTGCATAGGACAAGCTTTCATCCAAAAACTTTATGCACGCGGTTATGGCTTCGGGGTTATTATTAAGGCGGTATGTAGTAAACTGGTTTCTGCCAAGTAAAAACAAGCCCTTCATTTTATCTAAATAGTCAGCGGCTTCAATTCTTTGGGATGTTGCGCCTGTACGTAAATTTTGTATATTTATTTCCACAATATTGCTTACAGCGTCAAAAGCTTTACCAGAAGCAGCAATGGCTTCTGCCACTGTGCCCTTCATGGTGCTAATTTCTTTTTCCTGCTGGCTGAAAAGCTGCACAAGGTCAGTGATACGTTGCAGCATTTTTTCGTACTGCTGGGAGTATACACGGTTTTTATCGTACTGTATGGCAAGCTGGAAAAATTGCGAGGCTTCTGCCATGGCAGTGCGCGCTTTTTCCGCATCCGCATCGCTTTGGGAAGAAACAAAACGGCGGATGGCAATATTGGATTCTAAAAGCGATGCCACAGCAGCATCAAGATGCTGGATTTGTTTTGTGTTTTGCTCAAAATCTTGTAAAGAACGCCAAGAGGAATAGGAACTGAAAACAAAAAGGGATAATACCAAAGAAAAACCCAGTAAGAGTTTTGTTCTTAATAGCATGCCACGCCACTCACTATTTAATGTTGCCTTGCACCAGGAACTTATGCAAATTTTTTTGCATAAAAAGCAAGCAGATAACGCACTAACAAATTGAATTTCAGTAAGCTATTCGTCGGCAATGATGATGTCAATAGATGTGATAATAAAATAACCCTATGTGAAGAAAAGAACAAATATTCCACTTATCGTATATGGCAGCAAAACCCCTGTGCGCGTGCTGTTTGTTGCAAACAAAGCAGTTCTTCTTCACATAATGGGCGGCCTGAACTCTGGAAAAAAGCTGGAGAAAACGCATGCTCCACATGTATATATTGCAGAAAAATAGGTGTATCACTTTGGCCCCGCTGCACCTGTTGCGTCTTTTGTTCCTGTTGTCTGTAGCCAACCATGCAGGCAAGGATAGCGGCAAAGCTTTCTTCTGTAATAAATGGGGCAGCGCAGGGAATACGAAGTTCATGGGGAATACCGGACTGTTCCAGCACAGCTATGCTTTGCACAACAGCGCTTGCCTGTTCTTGTACACACAGGTTTGGCGAGTATTCAGCGGGGTTTGCTTTAATATCCATAGCCACATAGTCCAGCAGGCCTGCCCGCAAAAGCTGCTTTAGCACATGTGGGTTGCTGCCATTGGTATCTAATTTTACCGCATAACCAAGGTTTTTAATAGCGGTACAAAAGTCTGACAAATCTTCTTGCAAAGTAGGTTCCCCCCCGGAAAGCACCACACCTTCCAAAACGGAACGTCTGCTTTGTAAAAAAGCCAGAACATCTTCAGGTGCAAGGGTTCCTGCATTGTGTGGCAGCAGAGCAGGGTTATGGCAATAGGGACAATGGAAATTACAGCCCTGTGTAAAAACAAGTGCGCTTACTTTGCCCGGAAAATCCAGCAATGTTGTTTTATGCAAGCCGCCTATACGCATAGATGTACCTCTTTGAGTTGCAAAGGAAAACAGAAGAAAATGGGGAAAACAGGACAAAAAATACACACAGAAAAACGCATACAAGGCCACGGGCATCTGCTCATGCAGCAGCCAAAGCATTTCATGTGTATTAACGGAAATGCTCTAAGCATGCACATGACCTTGTATGCCTTGTATTTTACCTATTACCTGCGGCTATCTGGTAGGGAACTCTGTCTGCATACTCTGCCTGCTTGCCGTCATTCCAGCGGTTCACAGGGCGTAAATACCCCACTACACGCGAATACACTTCTGCAGGGGCATTACAGGTGGGGCAAATTGGCTGTTCGCCTTTTAAATACCCATGCTCTGCGCACACACTGAATGTAGGGGTAAGAGTGAAATAGGGCAGTTTATAGTTGGTGGTAATGGCCTTTACCATATTGCGCACTGTGGTGGTATTGACCACTTCTTCCCCAAGAAAGCCGTGCAGCACAGTGCCACCTGTGTAACTGCCCTGTAACGTATCCTGCAAGTCCAGCACATCAAATATATCTGTGGAATAGTCTACAGGTAAGTGGGTAGAATTGGTATAGTACGGGGTATTACTTGTGCCTCTGTTGGCAAATTCTATACCTGGGCACTGGGTTTTATCCAACAGGGCCAAACGATAGGAAGTGCCTTCTGCGGGCGTTGCTTCCAGATTAAAGAAATAGCCGCTTTCTTCCTGAAATGCTTCCAGCTTTTGCCGCATATATGTAAGCACACGCAGGGCAAAAGCCTGGCCTTCTGCGCTGGCAATATTTTGGTGCAAAAGGTTCAGGCAGGCTTCATTCATGCCCACAAGGCCAATGGTAGAAAAATGGTTGGCCCAGTAGGTTTGGGTGCGCGCCTTTACATCCCGCAGGTAAAAGGTGGTGTAGGGATACAGGCCACCATCTGTAAAGCGCTCCAGCTCTTTACGTTTTATATCCAAACTATCCTTGGCAAGCTCCATAAGCGCGTCCAGACGGTGCATAAAATCCTGCTCATTTTCTGCCAGATAACCCAAACGCGGCATATTTACAGTGACCACACCAATAGAGCCTGTGAGGGGGTTGGCCCCAAAAAGCCCCCCGCCTCTTTTGCGCAATTCCCTGTTATCCAGGCGCAGGCGGCAACACATGGAACGCGCATCATCTGGCGACATATCCGAATTCACAAAATTAGAAAAATACGGTATGCCATAGCGGCCTGCCATTCTCCAGATAGCCTCAAAGCGCTTGCTTTCCCAGTCAAAATTTTTGGTGATATTGTATGTTGGTATGGGAAAAGTGAACACGCGGCCCTTATTGTCCCCTTCCATCATCACTTCTGCAAAGGCCTGGTTCAGCATATCCATTTCTGCCTGAAAATCGCCGTACACCTCTTTTTGGTCTATGCCGCCAATAATAACAGGTGTGTGTTTCAGCATGGCAGGCACATCCATATCCAGCGTGATATTGGTAAAAGGCGTTTGAAAGCCCACCCGCGTAGGGATATTGATATTGAACACAAATTCCTGCATGGCCTGTTTTACTTCTTTAAAACCCAGATTATCAAAGCGTATGAAGGGGGCTAAATAGGTATCAAAGCTGGAAACAGCCTGCGCGCCAGCGGCTTCCCCCTGTAGGGTGTAGAAGAAATTGACAAGCTGGCCAAGCGCTGTACGCAAATGTTTTGGCGGGGCGCTTTCCACATTGCCGGCAATGCCTTTAAAGCCCTGGCGCAGTAAGTCTGCCAAATCCCAGCCTACACAGTAAACAGAAAGCAGATTGAGGTCATGGATATGGAAATCGCCACTTGTATGAGCATCGCGTATTGCGGGTGTGTAAATACGGTTGAGCCAGTATTCGGATGTAATGTCTGAGGCAATGTAATTATTAAGCCCTTGCAGAGAAAAACCCATATTGCTGTTCTCTTTAACACGCCAATCCATTTTATCTAAGTAGCCTTCCATAAGGTCTACATTGGCTTTTGTTTTTATGCGGCGCATTTGCGCGCGTTGTTCTCTGTAAAGAATGTACGACTTTGCTGTTGCACGGTAAGGGGAGTCAAGCAAAACCTGCTCTACAATATCCTGTATGCTTTCTACATCTGGCGTTTCTGGCAAACGCATAGCCTTAATAAGCCCAAGCACCTGCATGGTAAGGCGCATGGCTTCGCGCTCTTCAAACTCCCCAGTGGCTTTACCGGCTTTGCGTATAGCGGCGGTTATTTTGGCTGCATCAAATTCTGCAACGCGTCCATCCCGCTTTTTAATGGCGGCACAATACATAAAAACTCCTGAATATTTGGGGCGTTACAAGAAAAATGGAATAAAAAAAACCTCCGCCATAAACAGGCGGAGGAAGCGATTTTATCCCCATAGAACCGTAAAGCAAAAGCCCCGTTGCGTACGGCTCGTCATACTTGACGAAAAAAATCGTAAGCAGGTCTTCCGGCTTCCCAGGTTCTTTTCTGCCTTCCCAAGAAAAGTTCTCAGTGGCGTACAAAGGAAAAGAATTGTGCATCTGGTGTACGGCGGCGGGTCCGCTCCCGCTTTTCACGGGATTCCCAATTAAGCTCTGACGAGCGCTTCGATTGTGAAAGCCTAGCCTCAAAGCATGGCGCTGTCAACAAATGGATGTGCCAAACTGACACCTTGAAGAAAAGAAGCAAAATATGAGTAAGTGCTTATACTTGACAGGTTTTCGGAAGAACTTTATTGTATACCCACGAGGTTAAAGGGACAGGGCCAAGGTGCTGTTAACACCCTGACCCCCGTGCGACGCCCTCCACCTCCTTAAAACCGGTTAGGGTTAAAAGGATTAGGACCCCGGTAGTGAGTCACCACTACCGGGGTCGACCATTACCTACGGTTTACTGCTTTTAAGCAGGCAACAAAGAAGGATAATAATCGCCACAATAGCGGCGCGAATAATACTTTTTTTCA
>CAZPTC010000124.1:4738-7137 GCA_964589455.1 uncultured Desulfovibrionaceae bacterium
AGCAAAGAAATAACGCAAGAGAATAGGCAGAGCTATTATTTTTGTATAGCCACAATGTGCAAAACTGACACCTTGAATAAAAGAGATAAAATATGAGTAAGTGCTTATACTTGACAGGATTTTAGAAGAACTTTATTGTATACCCATGAGGTTAAAGGGACAGGGCCAAGGTGCTGTTAACACCTTGGCCCCCCGTGCGACGCCCTCCACCTCCTTAAAACACGTTGAGGTTTTAAAGAAATGGACCCCGGTAGTGATCGACCACTACCGGGGTCGACCATTACCTAAGGTTTACTGCTTTTAAGCAGACAACAAAGAAGGATAATAATCGCCACAATAGCGGCGCGAATAATACTTTTTTTCAAGTACTACCCTCCTTTTGCGGGGCATGACTTCGCACAGTTTTAAGGAGGTAGCAAAGAAATAACGCAAGAGAATAGGCAGAGCTATTATTTTTGTATAGCCACAACACAGTTACGGCTTCATACTAAGTACAAAGCTGCCAGCCAGATACCTGCCTACAAAAAAAACGCTGGTTATGGAGCAGACAGCCTGCGTTTCACGCTATACTGCCTACTCCATAACCAGCGCTGTTATAGTGTAAGGGCACTGAGCAGGTAAACGCTACTCTGCCCAGCCCTCGTCAACTTTATAGGTTTGCAATGGCGGCACTGCGGCACTGTCCATACCCGCTGCATAGCCGAACACCTTTTTAATCATACGCCCATATTGCTGTTTAAGGGCAAACACGGGTATACCCACTGGGCAGGCGCGGCTGCATTCTGCACAGCCTGTGCAACGCCCCGCAAGGTGGGTGGCGTGGATGAGCTGGAAAAAGAGCTTTTGGCGCACATTATCTTCCTGGGAAAGCCAGTGTGGATCGCGGGAGTCAGAAATGCAATAGTCCCGGCAAACGCACATGGGGCAGGCACTGCGGCAAGCGTAGCAACGCACACAGCGTTCCATGGCACCTTTCCAGAAAGCCATGCGTTCTGGCAGGCTAAGGGCATCTAAGAAACGTAACGCACCTGAGCGACCATCTGACATATCTGGCGCACCGGGTTCTCCGGCTTGCGGCACAGTAACGGGGTTACCCACAAATGTGTCCGAAATAAGGGCATTGGGGTGCAAACACTGGCGGCATTTATCCTGCGCAATTTCTGCCATTTTAAAAGACTGGGTAGCCGTTTGCCCAAGGGCAGAATATTCCACATCTAAAGTGGCACCATGCCCGCGCGCAGAAAGAATTTTGGCGGTTACCGGCAATTTTTCCAATACACGGGAAACCTCAACTGTGCCATTGCAGCCCATGCCAAAAATAACAACATCTTCGCGGTTGATAAGGTTTTCAGCCAAAAGCTCCACAATGCTTTTAGAATCGCAGCCCTTTACCACAATGCCCACTTTTTTGCCTTTATACAGGGGCAGGAAATTGGCAAGGTTTTGGACATTAAAGGGCCCCCAGAGTGCAGAATCAATTTCTTCCGGGGTTTTCATCAGCACAGCTTCTGTATGCAGGGGGTCATAGCCAAGCTTCCACGCCAGTATGCCCTGTAAACCTTCTGTAGTAGCAAGGGTTTCCTTCATGGCAGTGCGCAGGTCTGCCAAATGGGGGTTTTCCCCAAGGCCAAGTGTACGCCAGGAATCCAGCAAAGCAGGGGCAAAGTCGTAGGTGGCAGGAATATCATCCCACTTGGGAGCAGGGCCAAGCTCGTGAATAGTGGCGGTAAAGGAAGTAACCACATCTTTCCAGCGCTGGCCTTCTGAAGCAGAAACCCAGGTATACATAAAGCGGCGCGGATCTATGCCAAGAATGGGCAAAAACTCTTTCAGCATTTCCAAACGGCGGCGCGCATAAAAGTTGCCGCTTGTGTAGTGGCAATCGCGCGGGTGGCAGCCAGAAACAAGCACACCATCTGCGCCGTCTAAAAGCGCTTTAAGAATAAAAAGCGGGTTCACGCGGCCAGAACATGGCACGCGGATAATACGCAAGTCTGTAGGCTGGGTAGCGCGTGCAGTACCGGCAGAGTCTGCGCCACCATACGAACACCAGTTGCAAAGAAAGCCAACTATGCGCAGTTCCTTTTCTGTAGCCGGGGCAGAGGCCGTAGCAGGGGTTACGGCAGGGTTTACAGATGACATAGGGCGTTTACCTCCGCAAGAATCTGGTTATCTGTGAAATGGGAAAGCTGGATAGCACCCTGCGGGCAGGTAGACACACAAAGGCCGCAGCCCTGGCACACAGTTTCCAGCACTTCGGCTTTCTTTTCTCCGCGTATCATAGTGCCTTGCAAAGCTTGGAAGGGGCATACCTTCACACACTTACCGCAACCCACACAGCGCTTAATATCCACAAAGGCGATTTGCGGGTCATTTTGCATTTTTTCTTTGGAGAAAAG
>CAZPTC010000125.1:0-7123 GCA_964589455.1 uncultured Desulfovibrionaceae bacterium
CAAATAGACAAGCAGCCTCCATGCCTAAGCGGAAAAAAGCTCCTGTTACAACATTTACTGCTTTGCTTATTCTCTTTTGGACTGTGGCAGTTGGTGTATCGCTCTGTTACAATATTTTCCGCACCTACGACCATGCAGAAGAATCTGCCCGCATACAGGCCCGTACTGCTTTTGAAAAAGACATTATGTACAGGCGCTGGAACTCAGGACTTGGTGGTGTATATGTTAAAGTAACAGAAAAAACACCGCCTAACCCCCATTTGGCTTCTGACCCTGCGCGTGACATCCCTGGCCCTAATGGTACAGAGCTGACAAAAATTAACCCCGCGTATATGACCCGCCTTGTGCATGAATTAGGGGAGCTTGCCTCTGGTGTGCGGGGCCATATTACCAGTACCATGCCCATACGCCCGGAAAATGCTACAGATCCTTGGGAAGAAAAAGCCCTGCAACGCCTTGAAGGGGAAAAAATCAAGGAAGTTTCAGAAATACAAATGATGGACGGGAAGGAATACCTACGCTTTATCTCCCCTTTAATCACAGAAGAAAGCTGCCTTACCTGCCACGCGTTTCAAGGCTATAAAGTGGGCGACCAACGCGGGGGTATAAGTGTTTCTGTGCCAATGGCCCCCATTATGGCAGGCGCAAATGCCTCTATACGCGCGCTTGCGCTTTCGCATTTTATTATGTGGCTTATTGGTGCCATTGCGTTTTTCCTGGGCGGCAAAAATTTGGCCCTGCACATGCGGGAGCGCGATGAAGCAGAAACA
This sequence comes from uncultured Desulfovibrionaceae bacterium, assembly GCA_964589455.1. Taxonomy (GTDB): domain Bacteria; phylum Desulfobacterota; class Desulfovibrionia; order Desulfovibrionales; family Desulfovibrionaceae; genus CAZPTC01. Next base: position 771 of record CAZPTC010000125.1, read on the forward strand.
CAGTTGCGCTGCCTTACAGAAGAATTGGAAAACCGCGTTATTGAACGCACGCGCGATGTAAACCAGCGCCAGCAGGAACTACAGGCCTTTTTTGACAATACAGATGCAGGTGTATACCTGAAAAATGCCCAGCAGGAATATATTCTGGCTAATGGCCGCTATGCAGAACTGCTTGGCACAAACCCCGCAGAACTTGTAGGAAAGCGCGATGAAGATATTCCCGGCTTTGCCCTTACAAAGCTTTTATGCGTACCAGAAGCATACACGCGGGAACAGTGCCAGCCTAAGTCTTTAGATGACTTTACCTTGCCAGAAGTGCCAAACAAAGTCTTTTGTGGCTTTATTTTCCCTGTTATGGACTCCAATGCCACTGAAGTGGGCGTTGGTGGCACAATTTTTGATATTACAGCGCGTAAACATATGGAAGAAGATTTACGCACTTCTAAAGAAGCAGCAGAAAGCGCCAACAGAGCCAAGAGCGACTTTTTGGCCAATATGAGCCATGAAATACGCACCCCCCTTAATGGCGTTATTGGCATGGCAGACCTGCTTTTGCGTACAGAATTAGACCCGGAACAGGCCTCTATGGCGGCCACCATTAAAACCGGTGGGGACAGCCTGCTTACCGTGCTGAATGATATTTTGGACTTCTCCAAGATAGAAGCAGGGAAAATGGTACTTGATCCTCTGCCCTTCAGCCTGCGTGACACCGTGTTTGACGCCATGAAGGGTCTTGCGCCTGTGGCGTACAAAAAACGTTTAGAAATGATTGTGAATATTGCCCCACAGGCCCCAGACGGTCTAGTGGGAGACTCTATGCGTTTACGCCAGGTATTGCTTAACCTGGTCAGCAATGCCATTAAATTTACAGAAAGGGGCGAAGTAACCCTTACTGTGCGTGTACTTGCCCAAAACACCGGCTCTGTTAAACTGCGCCTGAGTGTTACAGATACAGGTATCGGTATTTCTACAGAAAAGCAGCAGCATATTTTCTCTGCTTTTGAACAGGCAGATACTTCCACCACACGTAAGTACGGTGGTACGGGCCTTGGCCTTGCCATTTCTCACAAGCTTGTGGGCATTATGGGAGGTGAACTGAAGGTGGAAAGCCAGGAAGGCTACGGCAGTACTTTCTGGTTTGACCTCACCCTTCCGTACCGCAATGATGTTGCTATGCAAAAACCTGTTGTTTCTGTACAAGCCCTTAAAGATCTGCATGTGCTTGTGGTGGATGACAATGCCACAAACCGCAAAATCTTTATGGAACAGCTAAATGATTGGGGAATGCGGCCTGTAGAAAGCACAAGTGTAGATGAAGCCCTGCGTCTTTTGCGTGTTGCGGCCAACTCGTTCAACCCCATATCGGTTGTGCTTTCAGACTTGCAAATGCCAGAAAAAGACGGCCTGGACCTTATAGCCGCCATGCGTGCAGATGGTGCCATTGCAAAAGTGCCGGTTATCCTACTTTCTTCAGGGGACTTACCATCTGGCACTTCCCCCTCTTTATACGCGGCAAATCTTACCAAGCCAGTGCGCCCAGCAGAGCTTTTGCGTGCTATGGCAACAGCTTTGGGTGTATGGGAAAGCTTTGGCCTTAATGAACTCCAGGCAAAAGCCAAAGAAGATTCTAAGCGCGTTTCTTCTACCAAACTGAGCATTCTTTTGGTAGAAGATATGGAAATGAACCAGTTAGTGGCTACCCGTATGCTCAAAGACCTTGGGCACAAGGTAACCATTGCCGGCAATGGGCAAATTGCCATAGATGAATTAGAAAAACAGAGCTTTGATATTGTGCTTATGGATATCCAAATGCCTGTTATGGATGGTATGCAAGCCCTTGCTGCTATACGCAAGCGGGAAGCAGAAGAAGGCAAGGGCGCACATGTGCCCATAGTTGCCATGACAGCTAATGCCATGAAAGGCGATAAAGAGCGCTTTTTAAACGCCGGTATGGACTCCTACCTTTCCAAGCCTGTGCTGCTAAGAGAGCTTGCTACTGTACTTGATGAAGTAGTAAACGCCTTTAACATTATTCCCACAGGAGAAAGTGTGATGGAAGAAACTGCCAGTAATGCTCCTGCCGGAGCTGGGGCACTTCCTGCTATCTTTGATCAGGACATAATGGAGCGCTCTTTTTCTGGTGATGTAGAACTTACCAAGCAAAGTATGGCCTTATACCTGCGCGATGCCCCCAAGCTCTTGCAGGAAATAGAAGCCGCCATTGTACAGGACGATAACAGTGCCCTTACAGTCAATGCACATGCGCTTAAAGGCATTACCAGCTACTATTCCAAGGGGGAACCCTTTGAGTTGTGCCTTACCGTTGAGCGTATGGGCCGTGAGGAATCTTTGCCTCAGGCAAAGGCTGAAATTACCCATAAAGTGGCCATGCTTGGGAAGAAAATAGAAGAACTTATACAGGCCATGCACACATACAGAGATAATGCCTAAAGTATGGAAAAGCCCATAAGGCCAAAAAGTGGCCTTATGGCTTTTTCCCCTTGCAGAATATATGGAATACGGATTGCAGAAGAGAAGCGTATCACCAATACGCAGGCAACATTCAAACCGCAAAGAATAAACAGCACACTATGCGAATACTCATTGCTGAAGACCAGCAAATGGCAAGACTCATTCTCGCAACTCACCTGCGCAGTTGGGGCCATTATGTTATAGAAACCTCCAATGGAAGTGAAGCCTTACAGGCCATTATTGATAACCCTAATGGCGTAGATATGCTTATCACTGACTGGGGTATGCCGATTATGGATGGCGTTGAACTTGCCCGCCAAGTGCGCGCCCTTAGTGATACACACCAATACATCTACATCATTTTACTTACAGGCAGAGGGGAGTTTGGGGATATTATCAAAGGCTTTGCCCACGGCGGTGTAGATGACTATATTGTCAAGCCTTTTGAAGCAGCAGAATTACAAATGCGCATACAGGTGGGTAACCGTGTTATCCAGGCAGAACGGGCGCAGCGCCTGCTCAACCTTAATCTGCAAAGTATTGTGCGTGCGCAGACAGATACTATACGCAAAACCCAGGACGAAATAATAAGCCGCCTCTTCAGTGCCTTGGAATACAGGGATGAAGAAACCGGCTACCATGTACACCGTATTGGCAATATGACAGGCTACCTTGCCAGTCTGCTGGGATGGGATGAAGAAAAAATTGACCGCATTAAAAGCGCCGCGCCTTTGCATGACATTGGTAAAATTGGCATACCAGACATAGTGCTGCATAAGCCAGACCGCCTTACTGATGAAGAATTTTCTACCATTACCCACCATGCTGCCATTGGCGCGCATATTCTTTCTGGCTCTTCCAACCCTGTTATACAAATGGCAGAAACCATTGCAAGAAGCCACCATGAAAACTGGGACGGCACCGGCTACCCCGATGGCTTGAGTGGGGAAAAAATACCGCTGGAAGCAAGAATTGTTTCTATTGTGGATGTATACGACGCGTTGCTGAAAGACAGAATTTACAGACCCGGTATGCCAGAAGAAAAAGTTTTGGAAATACTGCGTGAAGGCAGTGGTATTAAGTTTGACCCCTTCTTACTGAACCTTTTTCTTGAAAACCTTGATGTTATAAGGACAAGCTGACACAATGCAACCATACACTAGAACATATCCGAAAATTATCGCAATAAGTTACGATAGTTTTCAAAAGACACGCTTGCTTCGTCGTGACGGCGAAAATAAATTTCGCCTACTTCTCGCAACGGGCGTCTGCTCCCGCAGCCGCCAGAGCATTTCGCGTTGATCAACGGAAATGCTCTGGAAAAATTGCCAGCATTATGGGATAGATGTGTGGCTTTTCATGGCCATAGCTGTGGGGGCTTAGCCATTGGCTATAAAGCGGCTCTGCTTGCTAAACACGCCCTGAACCTCCACTTTTCTGAAGATGAAGAAATTGTATGCGTAAGCGAAAATGATGCCTGCGGCATTGACGCTATCCAAGTCATACTGGGCTGCACAGCCGGCAAGGGCAATTTGCTTTTTCGCCTGCGTGGGAAACAGGCCTTTAGTTTCTTTAACCGCAAAAACAAAACAGCCATACGCCTTGTGTTGAAACCAGACCAGCCTGCCATACCAGACAAGGCAGAGCGTCTTACATGGCTTCTTCACCAAGAGCCTGCGGATCTTTTTACCATACAAACACCTGCATACTCCTTACCAGAACAGGCACGCCTTTTTCAAACCCTTACCTGCCCTGTATGTGGGGAGCAAGTTGCAGAAAATATGGTACGCCTTGAAAATGCCCTGCCTCTTTGCCTGGACTGCTACAGCCCCTATTCCCGCTTTGCCCTTTAGCCCTCTTGTTATCTGTTAACCTTTTTGGGACCACCTATTTTTTGCTTGACATTTTTTTCGCACTATGCCATTTTGCTTTCAACGGAGAAAAACATGCAAGCCTTCTTTAGCGCCTCTTATTATTATAGCTACTTTAGTTCCCACCGGGTTCTGGGGTCTGCTATGGTACGCGCTGAATAAGTAATAATACGTCAGTGAAAAGCATAAGCCGTCGACCTCAGGGTCGACGGCTTTTTTTATTCACTGCCCCATGTTTTCCACCCGCTTTTTCAACCTTCATACCCTCACCCTCTTTCACTTTCTTACCCACACGGAGTACGGTTATGTGGCAAATGTACCTTAACACCATGGACACAGTTGTTTTAGTCGGCCTTGGCAGTCTTATCCTCTCCTTTGGCCTTTCCCTTTTCCATTGCGCCTGGAATATTATCCAGCATAAAAATGTGGAGGCAACATGTTCTTCGAAATAGCCATACTTGTCGGCTATGTAGCGCTTCTTCTCTGGCTTACCTCAAAAGGGCGCGGCCATGATGTTACTTCTTCCGGACGTTTGGGCTTCACCGTACAAGCCCTTGCCTACGTTGCAACATACGTTTCTGCTGTGGCACTGGTGGGCTTTGGCGGCTTTGCCTACGCCTATGGTCTGCAATTACTGCTTGTTGCGGCAGGTAATGTGTGGTTTGGCACCTGGGCTGTTTACCGCTTTCTTGCCTGGCCTACAAAAGAATGGCAAATCCGTTTAAAAGCGCGTACCCCAGCCCAAGTTGTGGGCCTTGGGCACAAAAGCCCCATGCTTACCCGCGCCCTTGCCCTTTTATTTGCCATATTCCTTGGTGTGTACGCCTCTGCCGTTATCAAAGGCGCCTCCCTTCTGCTTGTCAACATTATCCCTATTCCCGTTGAAGCCCTTACGTGGGCAGTGGCCATATTTGTGGGTATTACTGTTACCATTGGCGGCTTGCGCGGTGTTATGTTTACAGAAGCTCTGCAAGGCGGCATTATGCTGCTTGGTATTGTCATGCTCTTTATTGCCGTTATGGAAGCTGTGGGGGGCCCTGTGCAGGGTGTTATGGATCTTGCTGCCCTTGCCCCCACTGCAAAAGCTAACCAGGGTTTTGTGGGTCTTTCTTCCGGCGAAGCAGGTTTATTTGTTGTATCCCTTGTGTGCGTTACATCCTTTGCAGTTTGGGCACAACCACAAATGATACAACGCCACTTTTCCTTAGAAAGTAAAGCCTACATGCGCCGCGCCATGCCCATTGCCATGCTGGTTGTTACTATTGTGCTTGGTGGCGCGTACTTCCTGGCTGCCCTTTCCCGCCTTATTCTTCCTGAAATTCAAAACCTAGACAGTGTTATGCCGCTTTTAGTAGAAACCTTGCTCCCACGCTGGGGTATGCTGCTCTTTGTGCTTGCCATTGTCTCCGCCTCTGTCTCCACAGCCACCGCTATTTTCCATATAGCCGCTTCTGCCCTTTCAGAAGACCTGCCCGCCCGCGCCACCCACAGTCGCCTTAGCTGGGGCATAGCTGTTGCCGTGTGTGTGCTGGTTGCCGGTGCCTGCGGTCAAATGAAAGGCCAGCTTATTGCCCTTTTATGCACCACCAGTTGGAGTATTGTGGGCGGCACCGTGCTTGTGGCCTACGTTGCCCTTGTCCGCTTCAATATCCGCAACCCCTTTGCCGCCTGGACAAGCGTACTTGCCGGTTTCATAGGCACTATGGGTTGGTACCTTCTGGCCTACAACGGTACATCCCTTGTAAGCCCCATTTTCGGCCCCGCTGCTGCTGGCTTCCCCCCATTCTTTGTGGGTCTGGCCCTCTCCATAAGCGGCTTTTTCCTGGGGCTTGCTTTCTCCCGCTCCCGCATGGGCCACGAGCTGGAAGAAAAACTGGAAGAAATTGAAACTTGTATAATAATTGAAAAACTACAGTTAAATTTTAAAAAACAATTACTTCAAATTGTAGTAATTGAAACTTGTAGTTAAAAACTGTAGTAAAACCAATCATTGAAAAATGCTGTTCATAT
>CAZPTC010000126.1:0-7084 GCA_964589455.1 uncultured Desulfovibrionaceae bacterium
AAAGCAGGCAGACCGCGAAAACGAAACAAAATCTTACTGATTTTCCTTTCTTCCAAAAAACTTCAAATCAGGAACAGTTCTCACTTGTGTTTTACAGACAAAACATGTATATTCCCTGCAACTGAAGCGGCACTTTGTATACCTCCCCTTGCTTTTGCGCCTGCCGGGCGCACTGTGTATACGCCGCATGTTTATCTTTAGGCCTTTAGGAGGCTCTATGCCGCAAACACGCCGTAAAAAGCCTGTTTCCCTGTATATCATCGCAGCCGCATTTTTTGTGTGCGGCATGGGATATCTTGTCTGGCAAGGTGTTGCCAGCAACAGCGTGTACTTCCTTAATGTTTCAGAAGCCCTTGCCATGCCCTCCGGAGAGCTGAATGCTGCCCGCCTTTTTGGCACCGTTGCAGAAGGTGAAACCCGCATGGAAAATGGCCTTGGTGTACGCTTTTTCTTGGAAGATGCTACAAGCCCAGACAAAAAACTGCTTATAGAATACAAAGGTGTTGTACCAGATACCTTTAAGCCCGGCGCTGAAGTAATTGTTGAAGGCAATATGCAGCCCGCTTCCTTTAACGCCAAAACACTTATGACCAAATGCCCCTCTAAGTACGAAAAAGAAAACCGCGAAGGGTAGAGAGTGTTTGTTGGGGGAAGCGGACGCAGTTCGTATTTACTATGTTCCCCCCAAAAAATTTCCTCATGGAGACAGCATGTATTTTTTCGCCTACGGAGTTCTTCTTGCCTCCCTTTTTGCCGCTGTTTTAGGTGCTGGCTTCAGCCTTTTGTACCTATGGCAAGGCAGCACAAACGAACGCCCCATTAAATGGGTAGAATATGCCAACACCGTTGTGGCAGCGGGGCTTGTTATTGCCTCCGGCATATTATTGTATGCCCTTGCGTCCAGCGATTTTCGTGTAGAATATGTTGCCAGTTACACAGACCGCGCCCTGCCCTACGCCTATAAAATAACCGCTTTCTGGGCCGGGCAGTCTGGCTCATTACTGTTTTGGGCACTTATGGTGGGTCTTTGCGGCTTTGCCTTCCAGTTTTCACCTTGGTATACAAGCCTGCAAGCAAATACAAAAGCCTGGTATTGGGTGTTTTTTCTCATTATTATGGCCTTTTTCTTCCTGCTGCTTACAGCGTGGAGCAACCCCTTTATCCAGCTTGCCCAGCCCCCGCACGATGGCCGCGGCATGAACCCCATGCTCCAAAACCCCGGCATGATTTTACACCCGCCCCTGCTTTTCCTGGGCTACGGCGGCTTTACCATACCGGCTTGTATAGCCCTGGCCCAAGCCATGACAGGCCAAAACGGCACCTCCTGGGTGCGCATTACCCGCCCCTTTACCATGACAGCCTGGGTATTCCTTACTGCCGGTATTGTGCTTGGTGGCTGGTGGGCCTATATGGAACTGGGCTGGGGCGGCTACTGGGCATGGGACCCAGTGGAAAATGCCTCCCTTATCCCTTGGCTTATTGGCACGGCCGCCTTGCATACCTCTATTATAGAAACAAGGCGCAAGGCTCTTTTCCGCAGTAATGCCTTTCTTATGGCCCTTACCACCCTTTCCGCCTTTTTTGCCACCTACTTAGTACGGGGCAATGTTGTGGAATCTGTCCACGCCTTTGGCGATGGTGGCGTTGGCCCTGCTCTTTTACTTTTTGTTGTGGCTGGCATAATTATTGCCATTGCGGTTTGTATACCTGCCTTCAAAACAGAACGGGAAAGCGGCAATTATTTAGGCTCTGTAGACACGCGAGAAGGATTTCTTATTATGACAGTCTGGGCGCTTTTGGCCATAAGCGCTGTTATCCTAATTGCCACGCTTTGGCCGCTGTTCAGCTCCCTTTGGGGCAGCTCTGCCGGCCTTACCGCCACCTTTTACAATAATGTGTGCCTGCCGCTTTTTGCCGTTATCCTTGCCCTTCTTGCGGTTTGCCCCTGGCTGAAATGGGGCGGGGGCATACGCTCCTGGCCTAAGTTAGGCATTGTGCTTTTAGCCTTTATTCTTAGTGCCACCCTGTTTTATACCCTTGGCTACAGGCAGCCCCTTGCCCTTATTGGCAGTTCTGCCGCCATTGCTGCCTTAACAAGCGCCATTTTGGCTTTTACAGAAAGCAGCATACGCACATACCGCCCCAGCGTTTCCGCTATGGGGGTGCATATTGGCCTTGGTCTTGTGGCCCTTGGCATTGCTTTCTCCGGCCCCTACAAGCTGGAGCAGGAAGTGACCCTTGCCCAAAACGAAGCCGCAAACATTGGCAGCTACACCATTACCCTTAACCAGCTTTATGAAGGCCGCTATCTGAACTTTGACTTTCTGGAAGCTGAACTTGCCATTGATAAAAACGGCCAGCGCGTCACCACACTTTCCCCGCAACGCCGCATTTACCAAAACTTTGATAACCGCGCTTATTCAGAAGCCGCCACTTGGCCTACCTTGGGTGATGAACTGTATATCACCCTTTTAGGACTGGATCCGGAAAGCCGCGTTGTCCTGCACATAAGCACCCACCCCTTGGTAAACTGGCTGTGGATTGGCGGCATTATTATGTGCCTGTTCCCCTTCCTTGCCCTCAGCCGGGGCCGAAGAGAATAACAAGTTGGGTGGAAGAGCTTTTTCCCTCCACACCTCTTTTCAAAAAAACCGTTATAGACGTTAAGACACTCCCCATTACTGCCGTGTAAATAGTAATGGGGAGTGTCTTTTTTATATAAAGGCTGTGAATGGGAGCCCTATTCTGCTGTATTCACCCCACACAAAAGTTCCGGCCTGTACTCAAAGTGCATAGTATCATAATGCTGCCAGCGTCCACCCCAGATAAAACCATTGCGCTCAAAAATATGCACAATTTCCATAGGGTATGGTGTGGCAGGCAATGGCCCCCAGCGCCAATACGCAGATTTTTTTACATGCAAATCAATAGCAATGCCATAGCTATGGGCGCTTTTGCGTGTAGTACCCACAATATTGCGGTAATAGTACGCCCCACCAAGTGGTGTAAAATATTCTGCAAGCTCTGGGTGTTCTATAAGCATGGCTTTTGCCTCTGCCTCCACACGCTTAAGAGCCTCAACCGCGCCATACGCAGAAGCAAATAGTATGCTTTCCCCCATAAACTCCATAGGTTCAAGCATAGGAGTATCCACAGTGCGCTGCTGCGCCCCATCAGCTATAGGCACATAAAGCGCCATAAACAAAGCCGCTGACCTGTCCCGCCCTGCATCAATAAGCGGCGTATCCGCAGGAAGCAGCGCCGGGTATGCAAGCAACATGGTTTCCTGCAAAGTAGGGTTATGCAAGGCCCCGTCAGAGTCACGTAAGGAAGGTTCTGGGCTGGAATACAACAAACGCTCACCAGTTTGAAGGCGCAGCCAAATGCTGCCTTCTTCCAATCCAACCCCAGTGATTAAACCTGGGTACGCGGCCTCCAGACACGCAAGGTCACGCGGGAAATGCAGGGCAGTGTGCAAAAAAAATTCTGCCTTCGCCTCTGGAACAAAAGCCAGAAAAAGAAGGCAGAAGAATACTGTTCGCATATTCTTTTAGGAAGCAGAAACCAGGCCCCGCGCAAAAACAGGCGATTCCGTATACGCGGCTCGGCCAGATTCCGGCATGGCGTGAACAGGGGAAGAAGCAGGGGCCTCAACAATATCTAAAAGCTGTACAGCTTCTGCCTCTAAACGGCGGATAAACTGGTTATTAAAGGAATGCCCAGAACAATGCACTTCAAACGCGCCTTCCAGTGGCATACCAAACATAGCCATATCGCCTACAAAGTCCAGCATTTTATGGCGCACAAATTCATCCGGGCAACGCAAACCTTCTGGGTTCACTACGCCTTCATCGTCCAGCACAACGGCATTGCGCAAAGACCCGCCAAGCGCCAAGCCTTTGGCATGTAAGTATTCTACTTCCTGCGCAAAGCCAAAAGTACGCGCATGGGCAATGTCTTTAAATGTTTCCGGGCTTATTTCTAAAGCCAGACGTTGCCGCCCAATGGATGGATGCGGAAAATCAATGGTATAATCTACAAAAAACCCCTGGTACGGCCTTGCGTGTATAGCTTTGCCTTCCCCAGCCACACTCACAGGCTTGCGGATACGCGCCACCCTGCGTGGTGCATTTTGCACTTTAATACCGGCTTTTTCTATATCTTGCAGGTACGAGACAGCGGAACCATCTAAAATAGGAATTTCCGTTCCAAATACATGCACCTGCACATTGTCTATCTGCATGGCGTTTAAAGCCGCAAGAAGATGCTCCACAGTGGAAACAGACACTGCCCCATCGCTCAGCGTGGTAGCCAGTGCTGTAGCACTTACAAGGCCAGGGTTAGGGCGCATATTGCGCGTACCCTTTGCGGTGTGTACTAAAAATGCAAGGCCAGTGTCCGCACTTGCTGGTTGCAGCTTAATCTGTACATCTCTGCCAGAATGCAGACCAACACCTGTGAAGGAAACCGGACGCGCAAGCGTACTTTGAAACATGTAACTCTCCTTAAGGCAGTATGGAAAAAAGCACACAATCCCACTCACAAGAACCGCATTTTTCTTTTCCATTTTCTATTTAGCAAAATGTATGCCAAAGAGTGACTTTTTTGCCCTTTTTCCCTGACGGATCTATATTTTATTTTTCTTGTTACTTTACAATATATTAGATAGTGTCCCCAAAGGCATTTTTTTGCCTTCAGGGGTGTGTTCAATGCTTTTTTCACCTTATAACCCTCTCATGCCTGTGTCTTTTAATCCACTTCAGCGAAAAAAAACACAAGGCTTGCCCCCTATGGCAAAAAAGAGTATTTTCCTATAAAAGTGAAGCTTACATGTACGCGCGGCATACGCGATAATATACATTGGCTATACACAACAAGGAAAAACGTATGGAATTTTCCACTCCCTTTCATGACCCTGCCCTCTGCAAGGCCTTGCTTGCCCGCCTGCAAAAATCTTTGGATGCGTATGGCCAGCCTGTGCGCTTTATGGAAGTGTGCGGCACGCATACAGTCTCTATTTTCCAAAGTGGCCTGCGCTCCCTTTTACCAGAAGGTCTTACCCATGTTTCCGGGCCAGGTTGCCCTGTTTGTGTGACGGCAGATAGCGAAGTAGCCACTTTTTTAACACTTGCCAAAGAACCCGGCACTATTCTTGCCACTTTTGGCGACCTTATCCGTGTGCCTGGCCCCAAAGGCCAATCTTTAAAAAACGCCTTGGCAGAAGGCGCAGACGTGCGCGTGGTGTATTCCCCCCTAGATGCCCTTAAAATTGCCGCCCAGAACCCCGCCAACCAGGTGGTTTTTTTGGGTGTAGGCTTTGAAACAACCACCCCTGGCATTGCTGGCGCGGTGCTGGAAGCCCAGAAACAAAACCTTGATAACTTCATGGTGTATGCCTGCCATAAGCGTGTGCCCCCAGCCCTTATGGCCCTTTTAGACAATGATGAAGGCAATTTTAAATGCGCCATAGACGCCTTTTTGCTCCCCGGTCATGTGGCCATTATACTGGGCATGGAGCCCTTCAGCTTCATCCCCGAAATATACAACAGGCCCGCCAGTGTAAGCGGTTTTGAACCCGCAGATATTCTCTATGCTCTGTGCCTTTTGGTAGAAAGCCTTGCTGCGGGCAATCCCACGCTTACCAATGCCTACCCTCGCGTTGTTGCGGAAAATGGAAACCCCCATGCCCGCGCCCTTATGGAGCGTGTGTTTCGTGTGTCAGATGCCCGCTGGCGTGGCCTTGGCATTATCCCCAAAAGCGGCCTTACCCTTAAAGAAGAGTTTGCCCGTTTTGACGCCCTTACCCGCCTTGGCATTTCGCCCGCTCCAGCCTCTCCCCCACCTGGTTGCCGCTGCGGCGAAATGTTAAAAGGCCTTATGGAACCTCCTGCCTGCCCGCTTTTTGCCAAAACCTGCACCCCCGCCCACCCTGTTGGCCCCTGCATGGTTTCTACAGAAGGCAGTTGCGCCGCATGGTTTACCTATAACACCCCATCCTGACAGGATTTTTATGGATACCCTTCTCCTTGATGCAGGCAGTGGCGGCCGCGCCTCAGAGCGCCTTATCAACAGCATTTTCCTAAAATATTTCAATAATCCCATTCTCGCCCGCATGGACGATGCCGCCACCCTGCCCTTTTGCACGCCTAACCTGGTCATGAGTACAGACGCCTACACCGTGCATCCCCTTTTCTTTCCCGGTGGCAGCATTGGTACCCTTGCCGTACACGGCACCCTGAACGATGTTGCCATGATGGGCGCCCGCCCCATTGCCCTTAGCTGCGCCTTTATATTAGAAGAAGGCCTCGGCATGGACGTTCTGGAGCAGGTTGTGGCCTCTATGGCCCAAGCCGCAAGCCATGCCGGTGTGCCCATTGTCACAGGTGACACCAAGGTTGTGCCAAAAGGCGCTGTAGACAAGCTTTTTATCACCACAACAGGCGTGGGAGAACTGCTTGCCCCCGGCCCCTCTGGCCATAATGCAAAGCCAGAAGACGCCATTCTTGTCAGCGGTACTTTAGGTGACCACGGCATCACCATTATGGCTGCGCGCGAAGGCTTGTTGCACAGTGTGAACACCCAAAGTGACAGCGCAAGCCTTTTCCCCATTACCCTTGCCCTTGCAAATGCCCTTGGGCCAGACTTACACACCCTGCGCGACCCCACCCGCGGCGGCCTTGCCACCACCTTAAACGAAATTGCCGGGCAATCTGCCATTTCTATGGAAATTGACGAACACGCCCTGCCCATTAACGAAAACGTACGGGCAGCATCCAGCATTCTTGGTCTTGACCCGCTCTACCTTGCCAATGAAGGGAAATTTCTTTGCCTTGTCCCGCAAGCCCACGCTACAGAAGCCTTGGAGATTATCCGCTCTTTCCCGAAAGGGCAAAATGCCGCCATTATAGGCCGTGCCCTGCCAGCAAACCCCAGACCCCAGGTTTTTCTGCGCACCCGTATGGGTGGGCAACGCCTGCTCACCATGCTGGAAGGCGCCCAGTTGCCACGCATTTGTTGAAAGGGGAGGGAGTACGGGGGGGGGGGGGGGGGGGGGGGGGGGGGGGGGGGGGGGGGGGGGGGGGGG
>CAZPTC010000127.1:0-7016 GCA_964589455.1 uncultured Desulfovibrionaceae bacterium
TACCGGGGTCGACCATTACCAAGGTTACTGCGGACTACTGCTTCTCAGCAATGCACACAGAAGGATAATAATCGCCACAATAGCGGCTCGTATAATACTGTTTTTCAAGTATCATCCTCCTTTTCCGGGGCGTAGACTTCGCGCCGCTTTGAGGAGGTACTTGGTATATAGAGAGAAATACATACTCTGACAAGAGCGTTATATTTTGTTCCCTACTTCTTGCAAAACTCCAGTTGCTTGCGCAAAAAAGCCAAAGCCCGCGCAAAAGCCGCTGCATCTGCAAAGGATTCTGGTCTGGACATCTGGATATGCAGGCGGCCATTTAATCTGGCCTCTGTATGGGGAATAAGGCTAGAGGGGAGTTTTAACGCATCCCGCGCCTCTGACCCAAAAATAAGCACCACCCGTGGCCGCATGGTATCCATAGCAATCTGGAAGAAGCCAGCCGCGTCCATGCCACTTGGGAAAATCTGCGCCGCATTGCCACCATGCTCTGCCAAAAAGGAATCTGGCAGGGTATAGGGCCAAAACACATGGGTACCACCCGGGTGATCCAGCTCCTTAATAAGCCGTGCAATAAGCTGTTTGCGCTCATCATTTACCGTATCCAATTCTGGGTTACCCACAAGGTCATCCCCAAGCCCCGCATACGTCCAGCATACAAGCGGCTTAGGCGGCCATTTACGGCGCTCCCGCAAAACCTGCCAGGCTTTTGGCCAGGCAGATACCGCAAGTTGCGGGCTTCCAGAGGCAGACACACCATTGCCAGCATGCGCCTGCGGGCGGGTACTGCTGCGGGTGTTTTGCGCAGCTTGCCCATAAGCGGGGCGTTTTTCCTGCGGATCAGGCTTTGTCTGCCTGGCCTGCTGCGCACTTTGCCCATTGGCTCCCTTGGCCTCATAAGCACGCAAGGCATTTTTCCTTTCTTCGTCTAAAAAAAGGAATTGTAAGCCTGCTTTTTTCCACAGGGTGAGCGCAGGATGGGGGTACATTAAAGACTGAGCAGCCATGTAAGAATATCCCATGCCACATCTGGCTTGGATTTAAGAGGAATATGTTCTTCTCTGCCATGTATATCGGCAATGAAAACGCGGTTTGTAGTACCCGCAAAACCATCTGCCACACTATTGCCCACAAGCATATCTGCGCCCTTGGCAAGCAATTTTTTGCGCACAACATGGCCTAAGGCTTCTTCTGAATTGGGGCTTTCTGCGGCAAAACCCACAACTTTTTGCTTTTCCGTTTTTTCGCTGGCTAAAAGGCGCAAAACATCGGGGTTAGGGAAAAAACGTAAGGTAAAGCCTTCTGGTGCAAGGTGTTTTTTAAACTTGCCGGGCCCGTGATGTTCTGGCCGGAAATCTGCTACAGCCGCGCTGAAAATACCATAATCGGCCTTGGGCCATAAGCTTTGGGCAGTATCCAGCATTTGACTGGCAGAACGCACAGGGTGAAAAGTAAGGCCTTCTAAAAGCGTAATGGGCGCAGCAGGAAAAGTGGGCAGTTGCTGCACAGGGAAATAATGGCGGCTTAATGGGCCGGAAACAGCCTCTACCTCAGCGCCACGCAACCACGCCGCAATAGCAAGCGCGCTGCCCATAAGGCCAGAGGAAGAATTGCTGAAAAACCGCACTTCGTCCCAATCTTCCTGCGTAGGGCCAAGGGTAAGCATAAGGCGCTTGCCTTCCATATCCTGCGGAGTAAGCGCTTTAAGCAGGTGCAAATATATGGTTTCTAAAGGGGCAAGGCGTCCCTGGCCTTCTTCCCCGCACGCCATAAGGCCGGTATCTGGTGTGATAATCGTATGCCCGCGGGAGCGCAAAATTTCCACATTATCCTGGGTAGCAGGGTTGCCCCACATGCGTTGGTTCATGGCAGGGGCTATAAGCAGGGGGCCATCAAAAGCCAGTGCCTGACAGGAAAGTATTTCGTCTGCTCTGCCGTGTGCCAGCCGTGCCATAGTATCGGCACTGGCGGGGGCAATAAGAAAGGCGTGGGCATTCTGCCCTGGTTCCAAATGCGGGAATACTCCATTTGCGGTATTGTGGGGAAACATGTGGGTATACACAGGTTCTGCCCCTAAAGAGGCAAAGGTCAAGGGCGTAATAAAGCGGCATGCTGCCTCTGTAAGGGATGCGCTTGCGTGCATACCTGCTTTAAGTACAGCGCGCAGAAGCTCCGCCATTTTATACGCAGAAACAGAACCCGTTATGCCAAAATGCACCAGTTTGCCCTTGTGGACGGAAAAGGAAGGGGTATTGTCCATGCCTTATTCCTTCAGGGGCTTTACATTGCCCTCCCATATTTCCAGGGAGCTGTTTGCAGGTGCCGGGGCATTCTGCATGGGAGAAGCAGAAGGGGAAGAAGGCAGTGGCGATGTGCCAGTGCCTAAAAGCTGAGGCGTTGTCGGGTCACTGTATGGAACATAGTTTGTGGCACCAGAAAGGCGGTTCAGCACCCACACTTCCATAGCTGTAGACATGGTTTGGTCATAAAAATACAGCACAGCGTACATATCGCCCTTTTCATGCAGTTGCAGGGTACGCTTGCCAGACATAGAACCCCGCAAAGACCAGCCCTGCCGCGCCATATTGTGTATCATGGCATTGGCAAGAGAAGCGGTTTCCACGCGGCCTTCAAATGTTTCCAAGCCCACTTTTTGCCCGGACTGGGAAGGTGTAACAAGCGAGCTGGCAGGTACAGACTTCATGGCACTTGGAATGGGTATATCTGCAAACTGGCTGGTGTATACATCTGTTATGCTGGCAGGGGCAGGATTAAAGGGATTAGGCACCCCCACTTCCGCGCAGCCGCCTAATGGGGCGCAAAGGGCCAGAACAGCAAACAGTCCAAGAAAAGTATGGGGCATAAAGGGGCGTTTTGGCATAGGGGGTCTCCGGTTATTTCTGGCAGGAATCCATTACATGGTTCAGGCTGGCACTGCGTATAACTATGCGGCCATTTTGGAAAAAATGCCTGGTAAGAGTCCAAGCTTCCATGTCGATATAGTCTAGTTTACCTTGGGCGGCTCCGTCAAGCAGGGGGGCCATGCAGGTAAGCACTTCCTCTAAAGGAAAGTACTCCCCTTCATACGAAAAAAAAAGGCTAGGTGGGGAAAAAGAAAGTGCCTCTGGCGGTACAAAGGCAGAGGCTAAAACCTTTTGCAACGTTTCATACATTACGCCCGAAGCGGGCTCAACATAGCCATATACCTTTAAAGATGGTTTTTGCATTATTTCCCTGTACAAAGGCCTTTTTCCCGCGCGGTTGCAAGCCCTTCGCAAGCCCCAAGCGAACATGCCTGGTAAAAATCTTCGCAGGCAGCAGGCATATCATTGCGTGTTTGGCGCGCGATTCCCCGCGAAAGAAAAAGCCGGGCACTCGGTTTTTCTGCAAGTGCGCGCGTAAAATCTTCTTCCGCAAGGCTGAGTTTACCAGACAGAAAACAAGCCAGACCCCGCACTTCGTAGCCCTGACGCTGCAAAGCTTTCATGGAATCAGAAGGGGCAGCCCCCATAAGCGAAGGCAAATAGCCAAAGAACACAGCCAAACTTTCTAAAGCGGCTTGCGGACGTTCCTGTTGTACCATAAGTTCCGCGTGGGTAAGCGCAAAAAAAGGGTTTTCCGGCGCAATTTCCCGCATGGGCATAAGCCATGCCAAGGCTTCTTCTGGCTTTTCCCAGCGATTATCAAGCAAAGCCAGCAGCTCATTATACAAAATAAGTGTAAAGGTTTCTTCTGCCAGACGCTGGGCATTTTCCAAAGCCTTTTCCCCTTGCGGCGTGAAAAAGGTAATAGCCTTTAAAAAATGGGTTTTTTCCTGTATCACTTCCACCAGAGCCGCCCTGCGCTCTTCTTGCCAATCGCCAAAAAGAAAAGCCCGCAAGGTTTTATCTGCCGCTGTTGGAGAATGGGCAAAAGCCCGCACCAAAACATTTGCATGCCCTGTATCTTGAGGCAAAGTGGTAAGGGTAGGCTTCCCCCACCATGTATCCTGGTAGTACACGCTTATAAACTCTGGGCTTGCTGCCAGTGCGTTTTTTTGAGCCGCACTCAGGTCTGTATAAGGAAAAAAACCGTGCTTTTCCCACAGGCTTTTTTCATACTCAAAAGCCTGTTCCCAAGCCAGACATAAAGCCGCCTGCTTGGCCCGTATGGGTATAAAGTCAGGGAAAAGCTCTGGCATAGCCACAAAATCGCGGTATGGCTCAAAAATTTTTTCAGCAGCTTTTGCCCCTAAAGGCAAGAGAAGACTACAAACCAAAAGCAATGCTGTGGCTTGTATAAACTGCCCCATACGGGGGGGGAAATGGGCGCATAGTTTAACGCTTTTGGACAACTTCATTGATCTTTGAGGCGGCAACACCCAGCACTTCCCGCAAGGTGGCGCTTAGCGCGTCATCCACAAAGGAAGCAGTTGGCAAACCCGCGCGCTCCTGGTGTGAAGAAAGGTTTTCCCCATAAATACGCCCAGATTTATTGGAAAGATTAAAGGTAAAGCGTATGGCTGTACTGTATGTTGTGGGGTTTACTTCTGCAATCCACACTTCGCGTACAGTGCCTGTAACAATAAAATCTGGCTGTGCAGCCTGGGCTTCTTTCAGTGTTTTTGCGTAGCTTACTTGTGGGCCCATGCGGCTTATTTCATCCGCCAAAGAGCGGCTTATCCATTCCGCCACATCGCCAGAAGCTGTAAAAGGTGTACCATCTCCTTTTACCCCTAAATCTGTCTTTCCCCTGGCGTCTTCAAATAACACCACGGTTAAACGCGGGGCATTGGGCGCAGGCAATACAGTACCCTCAAGAGGGACATACTTCAGGTTGACAGTGTTTTGTGGCCCGCAACCAGCAAGCGCCAAAAGCATAAGCGCTGAAAGAAAAACACAGGACACGCGGGAAACAGGAAAACGCATAGTGGACACTCCTTCCAAAAAAAAGGGCGGAACAGGGAAATTCCTAATGGTTTTGTTTCTTGTAGCCTAATCTTTTATTCCTTGCAATCCTTTATATATAGTGCCACAGGGAAAGCCATACTCTATACTTGACAGCTTTTTTAAAGCGCACTATTTTACACCCATAAGGAAAAGGACGGGGGCAAGATGTTGCTTGCACCTTACCCCCTGCGCGAACCCCTTCTCCTTAAAACTTGGTAAGAGTTTTAATTAAAAGGACCCCGGCAGTGTTGTTACCACTACCGGGGTCAGCTATTACCTATATGCTAGTTGCTACTGCTTTTCAGCAATAAGCACAGAAGGATAATTGCTACCACAATAGCGGCACGCATGATACGTTTGCACATACCATCCTCCTTGCGGGGTAAAATTTCGCGCTGTCCGTTTTAAGGAGGTAGGGGAAAAATAGCGCAAAGAAGCAGGGTAGAGCTATTATTTTTACTCGCTTCAAAAGGTGCAGCGCAAGTTGCATGTGCGCCACCAGCGCGTACCACACCCAAAGTTTTGACAAGCTTGATTAAAGAGGATACACAAAAAGTTTGCGAACCTAAAAGGAAGTGAATACGTTTATGGGCAAAGAAAAAATGCAATCTATCCAGTCCATTAAGGGCTTTGCGGATTTATTTTCCAATGAAGCCCGTATTTTTACCTGGCTGGAGAGCACAGCGCGCAAGGTATTCGGGCTTTACCAATACGAAGAACTGCGCACGCCGCTGGTAGAGTTTACGGATTTATTCAAGCGTTCTATTGGTATGGAAACGGATGTGGTGCAAAAAGAAATGTACACCTTCCCCGATTCCAAAGGGCGCATGATGAGCCTCAGGCCAGAGGCAACTGCCGGGGTCATGCGGGCGTATATAGAGGCTGGCATACGCGAGCCTGTTTCTAAATTTTTCACTATTGGCCCCATGTTCCGGCACGAAAGGCCGCAAAAGGGCCGTATGCGGCAATTCCACCAGATTAACGCGGAATGCCTTGGCCCTATGGAACCAGAGGTGGATGCAGAAGCCATTTGTATGCTTATGGATTTTCTTACAGCCGCCGGCTTAAGCAAGCTTACCCTGCAAATAAATTCGCTTGGCTGCCAGGAATGCCGCCCGGCGTATAAAAAGCTGTTGCAGGAATGGCTGCTTGCTTTGGCACCAGAAGCTTTGTGCGAAGACTGCCAGCGCCGCATACACACAAACCCGTTGCGGGTGCTGGACTGTAAAGTGCCCACATGCAAAGAACATTTGGCAAAAGCGCCGCTTTTGTTAGAGCATAATTGCCCGGAATGCCGCCGGCACTTTGACGCTGTGGTGCGCTTGCTTACTGCGCGTAATGTGCCTTTTGAGCTGAACTACTTTTTGGTGCGTGGTTTGGATTATTATATGCGCACAACATTTGAAGTGGTATCTGGCGATATAGGCGCGCAGGGTTCAGTTGCGGGTGGCGGCAGGTACGATGGCCTTATTGCCAGCCTTGGCGGCCCGGAAATACCAGGTATAGGTTTTGCCTGTGGTATGGAACGCCTGACTCTGCTGCTGGAAAATGACCCTCGTTTTGCACAGGCGCAGGAATGCCCGGACTTTTACGCGGTGGCCTTAACGGATGCTGAAGATGCAAATGCTGCGCAAAGCGCGGTGTTTAATCTGTGCCAGGACTTACGCACCAAGGGTTTTTCCGGCTCAATGGGTTTTCAGCCAAAAAGCGCAAAAAATGCGCTGCGCCAGGCAGATAAGCTGGGGGCACGTTTTGTGCTGCTTATTGGCCCTGAAGAATTAGAAAAAGACAGTGTGACCATTAAGCACATGGCCAGTGGCAGCCAGGCCTTATGCGCATGGCAAAGCCAGGAATTTTGGGTGCATGAGAATCAGCATCGGCATGCGCCTGCGCGACGGGCCGTGGGGAGGTGGTAATCAATTCTTGCATTCTATGGAAACCTATCTTGACCAACGTGGATGGCTAGTCACCCACGATCTGGGTGAGTCAAATCTGGATATAATACTACTAATCGACCCGCGACTCCAGGCAATGAGCGCCACGGTTAACGATCATGATATTTTTAAGTATATTCGACGAGTGAAC
>CAZPTC010000128.1:0-7008 GCA_964589455.1 uncultured Desulfovibrionaceae bacterium
CCAGCTTCAATGCGGTCTGGCATAATAGAATATGCAAAATTTTGGGGCGGGGTGAGGGAAGGCACGCCTTTAATGCGCAGCACACTTGTGCCTGCGCCTTCTATTTGTGCGCCAAGGCTGTTTAAAAAGCGCGCCAAATCTACCACTTCTGGTTCTCTGGCGGCATTTTCCATAATGCTTTCGCCATCTGCCAGTACGGCTGCCATAAGCACATTTTCTGTGCCTGTAACTGTTGGTATGTCAAAGCTTATATGCCCACCTGTAAGATGTTCGCATGTGCCAATAATATAGCCTTCTGCAAGCTCAAAGGTGGCACCAAGGCGCTCTAAGCCTTTAAGGTGCATATCTACAGGGCGCGCGCCTATTGCACAGCCCCCAGGCATGGCAACGCGCGCATGGCCTGTACGGGCAAGCAAAGGCCCAAGGCACAGCACGGAGGCACGCATGGTTTTGACAAGATCGTACGGTGCTTCTGGCTGAAGAGAAGCCGCGCTGCAGGAAGAGCCTTGCTTTTGCAGGCATGTACGCACTGTGTGGGCGTTTTCATCTAACTCTGCATCTATGCCAAGTACACCAAGCAGCTTAAGTGTGGTGCGTATATCCTGTAAAATGGGTACATTGTGAAGGGTAAGGGGGGTGTCTGCAAGCAGAGAGGCAAATAAAATAGGCAGGGCAGCATTTTTGGCTCCGCGTACTTCTACTTGGCCTTTAAGGGGTATTGTGCCTTCTATTTTCAGTGCGTCCATATATATCCTTACTTGTATGAAGAAAGGCGCAGAGCCGCCCCTCTTCTTTTCCCTGGCATAGCGGGCATGGCACAAAAAAGTACGCGCCCCTTCCCCTTTTGTAGAATAGAAGCGGCCGCTTGGCAAATAGAAAAATACAGGGTGCGGGGGTAAAATCTTTTTCATTGCTGGCTATTGTGCGCTAAGACTTTTATGCTTCCCCCATAAATTGGGCATACCTAAGGCTTGACCAGACAAAAACTTTGCGCTATATCTTTTGCTCACGGCGAAAGTAGCTCAATTGGCAGAGTCCCGGATTGTGGTTCCGGTTGTTGTGGGTTCGAGCCCCATCTTTCGCCCCATATTTTAAAAAAGCTTGCCCTTGCTCACACAAGCGCAAGCTTTTTTTGCGCCCCATATTTATAAAAAGCTTGCCTTGCTTACACAAGCGCAAGCTTTTTTTGCGCCCCATATTTAAAAAGCTTCCCTTGTGCATGCAAGTGCAAGCTTTTTTGCGGCTCTTTTTTATTTTTCTAAAAATCAAGCGGCCCATATTTACAAAAAGCCTGCCTGTGCTCTATCAATACCCTGCTTCTTTTTGGTGACGTACAGCCAAGACAAGAACAGAGGCGGTGTCTTCATCAAAATGGTACAACATAACATACCCTGTTGCACCAAAAGGAATAAGCAGCTCTCTGTGCTCTGGCTCTAAATCTTCTGCTGGTTTACCGGCATGAGGGAAGCGTTCTAAAAGTTCAGCCTGCTTAAAAAGAAGAGCAGCCGCCTTTTTTGCCGCATCCATGTCTTTTTCTGCAAGAAAACCATAGAGGCGCTGGATACATACAAGCGACCTTGGCGACCAGATTACTACATGTGGCACTTTGGTGGCTCCACATTATTGCCCTCTGCCAACTGCGAAAGCCAATCTTTAACCTCAGCATTGGTCAAGTGCAGACCTGAGATCTGGTATTCTTCCCAGGCGGCTATTCCTTCCTGACGCCATGCTTCCCGTTTTTCTTCGCGATTCACAAAACTTTCAATAGCCTGAACCATGAGCGCATGGGGAGTGCGTTGACGGGTTTCAGCAAGGTTTTGCAGGCGTTCACGCAGTTCTGTAGGTATTTTTATGCTGGTTGATTGCGCAGGTGATACGGCTTGAGTTTGCATGGCAATGCCTCCTGAAACCAACAGTAAATACCTTTTGGTTTTTGGTCAAGCTGCCCAGCTTTCAGGCAAGAAGAGAGTTTACTCTCCTTAGGTATATTGCAGATATTTAAAGTAGTCAGAATTTGTAATATGAAAACAGATTTCTTTCCTGCTTACCCTTTTGTTGGAACTGAGCACTCATACAAGGTTTCAGGTGCAACATCAATATTTCCTGGCCACATTACTGTTCCATACGCTACATGCGCTTGAGAGAAATGGGCAGTATCACCCAGTGTATGCCAGGGTTTTTTTGCGAGTAATGGCTGCATATTAAAAAGGCGCTTTTCACCATTTTCAAAAGTAAGCAAGAGCTTGAAGTCTGGAAGTACTTCCAGGTGCATAACATCTAAATACATAGAGCACCTTCTATAATGGTTGAATCCTAAAAATTTCTTGCCCAGTAGCTGCCAGCTCCCAATTTGCGTAGAGAGCCTCTTTATTAAGCTCAATCCACGCTTGGACAAGTCGTAACTGTTTTTGTGGCAAACTTCCTTCAAGAATATTCCCTTCCTCGATGTCCATAACGGCCTTTGCATCTTGATAGCGCACATGGATATGGGGAAGATGGTGCCGTTCAGTATCATAAAAGAACATTTGGATAATAATTCCATAGAACATGCTGACAATAGGCATTGTCTTCTCCTTTTCCAATGTACTACTGCTTTACGCCCCAAGCGGCTTTTTAAACGCCTCCACCATGTCTTCCATGCGTGTGGTGAAGATGTGGTGGTGCCTGTCTGTCACGGCGTCTACATGCAGCACAGGGTCTAATGTGGTAATGCCAATTTTGGCAAAAACCTGGCCAGCAAACAGGGCTTCAAAAGCTTCTATGTGTTTTTGGGGCACTGTGACAAGCAGGCGGCTTGCGCTTTCTGCATACAAAAGCTCTGTCAGGTTAATGTCTTCTGTTGCAGGCACGCGGGCAATATCTACACCAGCGCCTAAACGGCCCCCTATGCACATTTCTGCCAGCGCAACAGCCAGGCCACCGTCTGAAAGGTCATGGCAGGCGCTTACAAGGCCCAAGTTAATGGCTTTATGCAAGGCGCGGTAACGGGCAAGGGCGCTTACTTCATCCACCTGGGGCACGCGGTGCAGGGTAATACCCAGATGCCCGGCAATTTCGCTGCCACCTAATTCCCGCTTGGTTTCGCCCAGTATATAGACAATATGGTCAGGCGCTTTAAAGTCGCTGGAAATAGCTTTTTTGGCATCTGGCATATAGCCTAATATACTGAAAAGCAGAGTAGGAGGAATGGATATTTTAGCGCCGCCGCCTGTGTAGTCGTTTTTCATAGAGTCTTTGCCAGAAACACAAGGCACCCCAAAGCCCGCGCAAAAATGCGCAAGTGCCTTACAGGCGCGTACAAGCTGGGCCATTTTGTGGCGGCCATCTGGTGTTTTTTCTGCATACACGGGGTCTGGCCAGCAAAAATTATCCACGCCGGCCATGCGGTCTGGGTCTGCGCCAACTGCCACAGCATTACGCACAGCTTCATCAATGGCATTGGCGGCCATCCAGTAGGTATCTGCATCGCTGAATTTGGGGCAAATACCGTGGCTTAACACAATGGCTTCAGGCTTGCCAAGCACTGGGCGCAGCACAGCGGCATCTGCAGGGGCGTCTTTTTCCACACCGCATAATGGTTTGATAACAGAGCCGCCCTTTACCTCATGGTCATACTGGCGGATAATGTTTTCTTTGCTGCAAATATTCAGGCGGCCAAGCATATTGAGCAGCAAGGCTTCCTGATTTTGGGCATTAAGGCGCGGTTCCAGCTCTATATCCGCAGTGCCGGGTGCGCCTTCCCATACTGCTTCCAGAGTGGCCTGTGGCAGCCCCTTATGCAGAAACTCCATAGAAAGACAGGCACAAGGGTTGCCCGCATACGTTGCGTAAAAAAGGCCGGAGTCTGTATAGGTGCCAAGACAGGTAGCCTCTACATCCATGTGGTTTGCCAGACGGCAAAAATCTTCCAGCTTTTCTTTAGGCACGGCAAGGGTCATGCGTTCCTGGGCTTCTGAAAGCAAAATTTCCCACGGGCGCAGGCCATCGTACTTTAATGGTGCCATAGCAAGGTCTATGCTTGCGCCATTTGTATCTTCTGCCATTTCCCCTATGGAGGAAGAAAGACCGCCTGCACCATTGTCCGTTATGGCATTATACAGGCCTGTATCCCGTGCGCGCAATAAAAAGTCGTACATTTTGCGCTGGGTTATGGGGTCACCAATTTGCACGGCTGTGGCAGGGCTGCCTTCATGCAATTCTTCTGAAGAGAAGGTTGCGCCGTGTATGCCGTCCTTCCCAATGCGGCCACCCACCATAACAATGGCATCGCCTACGCAGGCCTTTTTTTCATACCCTGGCTTGCCATGCAGGCTTGCGGGCAGTAAACCCACCGTGCCGCAATACACAAGGGGCTTGCCTAAATACCTTTCGTCAAACACTATGGAGCCATTAACTGTTGGCACCCCGGACTTATTACCGCCATGCTCCACCCCTTCTGCCACGCCTTCCATAATGCGGCGTGGGTGTAAAAGGCGCGGGGGAAGCGGATTTTTAGCTATATCCCTGAAAGGAGAAGCAAAACAGAACACATCTGTATTGCACACTAGTTCCGCCCCCATGCCTGTGCCCATAGGGTCACGGTTTACCCCTACAATGCCTGTAAGCGCACCACCGTAAGGGTCTAAGGCAGAAGGGGAATTATGGGTTTCTACCTTGATGCAGATATCATAGGCATCGTTAAAAGCCACAACACCGGCATTATCTTTGAAAACAGAACGGCAAAAGTCGCCCTGGCCATTTTCCCAGGGGCCAAGCCTGTAACGAATTTGCGCGGTTACTGCCTGTATACAGCTTTTGTACAGGCTATTAATAGTTTCCGTTTTACCTGTTGTGGTATCTGTATACTGCACTTTGGCCGCAAAAATTTTGTGCTTGCAATGCTCGCTCCACGTTTGTGCCAGCATTTCCAGCTCTACATCTGTGGGGTTGCCCACTGCTTCCGGCATAGACGCAAAATGGGGGGCGCGAAGCGCCTTTGTTTGTGGTAATTGGAACCAGTCCCGTATAGTACGCATTTCTTCCAGGCTGAGAGCCAGCACCCCATCGCGCGAAAGTGCCATAAGAGCCGCATCGTCCATTTCTGAAAGCGGCACAACCCGCACCTCATGGCAGGCAGAAGCCACCACCGCAGAGCTTTGGGCTGTAAAGCCCTTTTGCCATTCTGCTGCGTCCTTTATGCGCACCCGCTCTATAAGGTCATTGGCCAGTACAGAAGAAGCCAGTAATTCCACCTCTGCCCGCGTTAAATCCCCTTCAATACTATATATCAATGAGGTATATACACGCGGCTTTTCCACTGCATTTTGCTGCATGCCCCCCTGCGTACCCAGTTGTGTACCCAGTTGCGTATGGTGCTGTACAGGCTGCTCATTTGCTGCCAAAAGTGAACCCTCTTTCCCCTCTTCTTCCCCATCTGCCCGGCTGTCCATTCTTGCCAAGGCGTTAAGCGCAAGCCAGGCTGTTTGCGCAGCGGTTTTGCCCTCATTATCTGTTACGCCCGGACGAAAGGCCACCTCTACATACCAGTTTGCCCCCCAGTCTGTTCCTGATGGGCGCTGGCCTGCCAGAATATTCCCTTCGCCATCTGCTAGGCAGGCGCTTTGCAAAAGCGGGTCATACAGCACGTGCTGCCTGAAAAGAAAAAGCGCTTCTTCTTTGCCCTTTTCCCCACAGCTCAGCCCATCCAGTGTATACGCCTTTGCTTTACGCACAGTATGGATTTTTTGGCCTAACTCTGGCTCCAGTGCCAGACGGGCACGCTCCAGCATGCGGTGGCCTGGGCCATCTTCTGCCTCTAGTGGGAAAACTTCCATACGGAAAAGAGAAGAGGAGCACGACATAAAAATATCCTTCAATGACATTGATTTTTGATTGATTAGCTTTGGCGCTGTTGCACAAAAGTAAGAGCATGGGCCAAGAGAGCAGAGGCATCATTCTGCGGCAATTTTTGCAAGGCATTTTGCGCTTTTTCTAAATACCGGCTGGCAAGTTCCCGCGTTTTTTCATCAAAGCCTTGCCCGCATATCTGTTGCGCCACGGCTTCCCTTTCTTCCTGCGTAAAAAGCCCTTCCGCAAATTTTAGCGTAAATTCTTCCTTATCCGCCGTATCCAAACTTTCTTTATAATACATAAGCGGTGGCGTATACTTACCTTCTTCTACATCCCCGGCCATGGGCTTGCCCGTTTGCTCCGCAGGTGCAAAGTCCAGCGCGTCATCCACCATCTGGAAAGCCAGGCCCAGGTTCAGCCCAAAATCTGCCGCGGCCTGCGCCTGCTCTGGCTTTGCCCCCGCGTATAATGCCCCCAGTTCACACGCTGCCCGCAAAAGCCAGGCCGTTTTCCCCGTTATAACCTCTATATACGCCGCCAAACTATGCTGGCTGGAACCTTTTAACGCAATTTCGCGTATCTCCCCAGCAGCCGTTGCCGCCATGGCCTTGGCCAAAATATCCATCATGCGTGTATCGCCCAGTGCCGCCACCGTGCAGGAACCAGCCGCCAACAACGCATCGCCCGCCAATAAGCATGGGCTTATCCCAAATTCTATGTGCGCCGCGTTTTTACCACGCCGCGTTTGTG
Organism: uncultured Desulfovibrionaceae bacterium; assembly: GCA_964589455.1. GTDB lineage: Bacteria > Desulfobacterota > Desulfovibrionia > Desulfovibrionales > Desulfovibrionaceae > CAZPTC01. The sequence goes on from CAZPTC010000128.1 coordinate 6,580, forward strand.
CATTGTCCAGCACATCATCATGCAAAAGTGTGGCCACATGCAACATTTCCAGCACTGCCGCCACCCTGTACAACTGCACATCTTCCTCATAGCGCTGCACATTTGGTCTGCCAAATACCCGCGCCATGCAAATGGTAAGCAGTGGCCGCAAACGCTTGCCACCCGATAACAACGAGTATGCCGCAATTTCCTGCACAGGCTGCGGTAACTCTAGTATTGCAGCCTCTAAAGCCTTTTGTATGCGGGGGGCTTCCTTTTGCATGAGAGCCAGAAATACTTCCATACTCACTCCTTAACCAAATGTCGCGTGTGTGGCGCTTGACCTATATTGCTAAAAAAACCGCGCGCGCGCAAGTTATTTAGTGGAGATTTTTTTGGGGGGGATAATCCCCCCCAAACCCCCTTATTGCCGTGAGGGTGCCGCTTGCG
>CAZPTC010000129.1:0-6997 GCA_964589455.1 uncultured Desulfovibrionaceae bacterium
TTGCCCCTGCCGAGGGGAGTTTGAGGGGGCGAGTAGCCCCCTCAATAGCAGTACCACCAGCCTGCCAGCTACCCAAACAGAACAGCTTCTTCCGGGTACATTGCTTCCACATTCGCCTTATACCCTGCAAATTGCCCTTCCAGAATAGCTTTACGCGCACCTTTTACCAGGTTTAAAAAATACGTTAAATTATGCAGAGAATTAAGGCGGAAAGAGAGAATTTCCTGGCTGACAAACAGGTGGCGTAAGTAAGCGCGGGAAAAAGTGCGGCATGTGTAGCAGTTGCAGGTGGGGTCAAGGGGGGTATCGTCCTCTGCGTATTCTTTACGTTTAATGTTTATTTTGCCTACGGATGTATACAGGGTGCCATTGCGGGCATTGCGGGTGGGAAGTACGCAGTCAAACATATCTACCCCAAGGGAAATGCCGTGCAGGATATCCAAGGGGGTACCAACGCCCATAAGGTAGCGGGGCTGGGTGGCGGGCAAAGCTTCGCAGGTGTAGGCAAGGCAGTCTACCATTTCTTTTTTGCTTTCACCAACGGCAAGGCCGCCAATGGCGTAGCCTTCAAAACCAATTTCCTGAAGGGCGGCGGCAGATTGCAGGCGCAGCTCCGGGTAGGTAACGCCCTGCACAATGCCAAAAAGCATGTTGCCGTGTTCTGGCACAAGGCTTGCGGGGTATGCTTCGCGGCAGCGCTGTCCCCATGCTGTTGAGTGGGCAACAGCTTTTTGGGCGGCTGCAAAGTCGGCACCAAAGGGCAGGCATTCATCCAATTGCATCATAATATCAGAATTCAGGTTGCGCTGGATAGAAATGACTTTTTCCGGGGAAAAAAAGTGGGATGAACCGTCTAAATGGGAACGGAAGCTTACGCCTTCGTCAGTGACTTTGCGCAGGCCTTCTAGGCTAAACACCTGAAAACCGCCACTGTCTGTAAGAATGGGGCCATGCCAGGCGTTAAAGTTGTGCAGGCCGCCGCGCCTGGCAACAAGTTCGTCCCCTGGACGCAAGTACAGGTGGTATGTATTACCAAGGATAATTTGCGCGCCAATGTCTGCAAGGTCGTCTGGGGCAATGGCTTTAACGCTGCCCACTGTGCCAACAGGCATAAAAATGGGGGTTTCAATATCGCCGTGTGCGGTGCTGAATGTGGCGGCGCGTGCAAGGCCATCTTGCCCGGCTAAAACAAAGCGGCCAACATTGCCAGAAGGGGGAATTGGGGAAAAAACGGGGTTTGGCATATTAAACCTTTACAAAATATTATTTGCCAAGACAGAGCGCTTGACATATTAATATATTGAGATATTTTGATACAAACAAAAGGGAGGAAATAGGGCTTTCCCTTTTCCCAAAAGCGCGTATATATTTGGAAGGAAACGCGCGTTAAGTCAAGCAGTACACCAAAGGGTGCAATGGGCAGGGCTGGCGCATGAGTGACAGCCCTGGCGCGAGGAGTTTAGTATGAGCCAACCAGTTTTTATTGCAGATCGCATAGCGAGTTACCAGGCAAACCAAGACAAGCCTTTCTATTCTGTAGAGTTTTCCCCTCCCAAGGAAGATGCGGAGTGGCCGGCATTTTTTGCTATGGCAAAAAAGCTGGAGGCCATTAACCCCTTGTTTGCATCCGTAACATGCGGTGCTGGTGGTTCTACACAGGGCCGTACACTGGAAATTGCGTCGCGCTTAAAGGCGGAACATGGCATGGAGGCAATGGCCCACATTACCTGCGTGCATGCTACAAAAAGCGCTATAGCCCATGTTTTGGATGAGTTACAGGCGGCTGACATCCATAATGTTTTGGCTTTGCGCGGCGACCCGCCCCGTGGGGAAGCGCTGGATTTTTCTAAAGGCGATTTTCCCTACGCAGAAGACTTGGTGCGCTTTACACGTTCCCACGCACCTGGCATGAGCATTGGTGTGGCTGGTTACCCGGCACCTCATCCGGAGTCTCCCAGTTTTGCAAGTGACAGGGCCTTTTTGGCGCAAAAAGTGCGCTTGGGCGCTTCCTTTGTGGTGACACAGCTTTTCTTTGACTGCCGCGAATACTTTGCGCTTGTGGAATCTTTGCGACAGGCAGGCATCACTGTACCGGTGATCCCCGGTGTTCTTCCTGTTCTTAGCCTTGCTTCCATACGCCGTACACTTTCTATGTGCGGGGCCAATATCCCGGGCAAGCTTTACCTGCAATTTGAAGAAGCGCATGAAAAAGGCGGCACAGAAGCCGTGCGCGAAGCAGGCATTGCCTTTGCTGTTGAACAAATACGCGGGCTTATTGAAGGCGGCGCTCCGGGCATACATTTGTATACCCTAAACCGCGCGGAAACCTGCTTGCGTATTGTGGAAGAAGCAGGCTTGTAACACAACCATATCCTTGCTTTTATGGATGCAGTTCCGGCTTCTTCATCCGCTTCATTTGCTTTACCTTTTTTAGCTGTTTATCCGTATGGATACCCTTTATTTCGGGCAGGCTGCTGCTTTGCCTGATTGATCACCTTGGCGCTTGCGCCTTTACAACATGAGGAAATTCCACATGATTCTCCCTGTTTCAAAAGAAATCAGGCTGCTTATCAGCCTGGCTTTGCCTGTTTTTCTTGCACAAATTGCCCAAACATCTATGGGCTTTGTTGATACTGTTGTTGCAGGCCGGGCTGGTGCTGTAGATATGGCGGGCGTAGCTGTTGCCAGCTCTTTTTGGATGCCCCTTACCCTTTTTGCCACAGGCTTTCTTATGCCCATAACGCCCCTGGTTTCTCAGGCGCGTGGTGCCGGCAATACTGAAGGCCTTGGGCGTTACCTGCGCCAAGGCACGTGGATGGCCATTTGCCTGACCATTGTGTTAATGGTGGCGCTTACGTTTATTTCTGAGCTTATCCCTAAGGTTTCCAGCATTGACCCAAAACTTGCAGATATCAGCTCCCGCTATATTAAAGCAGTACTTTGGGGTGTTCCTGGGCTTATGCTTTACAGTGTGCAGCGTTCCTTTCTGGAAGGGCACGGCAGAACACGCCCGGCAATGATTGCAGGCTTTTTAGGACTGGCGCTTAATATTCCGCTCAATATCATTTTTGCCTTTGGCTACTTGGGTATGCCCGCTCTTGGCGGGGTTGGCTGCGGTGTAGCAACTGCCATTATTTGCTGGATTATGGGTCTTACTCTTATTGTTGCGGTAAAGCGCCTTTCACCCCGCGCTATACGGTACGAAAAATTCAACCTGGCTGTTGTAACACGCATATTGCGCATAGGTGTGCCTGGCGCTTTTGCATTACTTATTGAAACCAGCATTTTCGCCATTATTGCGCTTATGATTGCTCCGCTTGGCCCTATTGTAGTGGCCGGGCACCAAGTGGCGCTTAATGTAAGTGGTATGGTGTTTATGTTACCACTTTCTATTGGTGTGGCTACATCCATACGGGTTGGCTATTACCTTGGCGCTAAAGAAAAGCAAGGCGCACACCGTGCGCGCTGGGTTGGCATTGGCTTTGCCTTTTGCCTGGCCTTTGCAGTGGCGCTGCTTATTATGCTGTTCCGCCACTGGATACCCACTATCTACACTTCCGATGCTGACGTTATCGCATTAGCAGGCTATATTCTTATTTTTGCTGCGCTTTATCAATGCTCTGACGCTGTACAAATGGTTGCTGTTTCTGCATTGCGTGGCTATAATGATACAACCGCTATTTTTGTGGTTACTATACTTGCATACTGGTGCCTTACCCTGCCCCTTGGCTACACCCTGGCCATGACAGACTACCTTGTGCCAGCAATGGGCGTAACAGGTTTCTGGTTTGCTATTGTGTTTGGTCTGACGGCTGCGGCACTGCTTTTCCTGTTCCGCATTTCGCGGTTGGAAAAACTGCCTATGGACGTACTGACCAAGAAGATTAACAGGTAAGTTCTTACTGCATTCAAAAATTGCGGCATTAATGCACAAAACAACAGCTCGCTTTCTGGATAGGAAGGCGGGCTGTTGTTGTAACTACTCTGGGGCCAGTTCATGCAGGCCTTTTAGAAGCCCTGAAGAGGGTTGCGCGGCCTGCTTTTCCTGTATTTTTTTCCAACGGCTTTGCAGGGTTGTAGGGTGTGTACCCAAAATGGCAGCAGCGCCATTTTTGCCAAAAATATGGTTTCCGCATTTTTCCATTACCTGACGGATGTAAAAAGTTTCTACTTCCTCTAAGGTTGGCCACGTAGTCAGTTTTGGAAAATCCGGGCCTGGCTGTATATTTGCAGAAGGCGCGCTGGCTTGCGTTTCAGAAGAGGAAGAACCTCCCGTAGGCCAGGCAGATTTTGAAATAGGCGGCGTTACATCAAATACCAGAGAATCCTGCCCATTTTCAGGGTTAAATGTAATAAGCGCCCTGCTGACAACATTTTCTAATTCGCGCACATTGCCTGGCCAGTGGTGGTCAAACAACACCTCAAAAGCTTCCGGGCGGATATAGGGTTTTTCTTTCAGCCCAAAAGACCTGTACAGTTTTTCTACAAGGTGCTGGGTAATCATAGAAATATCCCGCAAACGATAACGCAAAGCCGGCACAATAATAGGAAAAATACTCAGCCTGTACCAAAGATCTTTGCGAAAACTGCCCGCTGCAACCATAGCTGCAAGATCCCTGTTTGTTGCGGCAATAACACGGCAATCTACCGCTATACTGCTAATACCGCCTACACGCCTGATTTCTCGCGTTTCCAACACACGCAACAAGCGTGTTTGGGCACCAAGGCTCAGTTCCCCAATTTCATCAAGGAAAATGCTCCCCCCCTTGGCTTGCTCAAAAAAACCTTTCTTTGCGGAAAGCGCCCCTGTAAAAGCCCCTTTTTCATGGCCAAATAAATCACTTTCTAAAAGCGACTCTGGTATAGCGCCACAGTTTACACACATAAGCTCCCCATTTTTATAAGGCGACATTTTATGTATGACTTTGGCCACTAACTCTTTCCCTGTACCTGTTTCTCCCATAACAAGGGCAATGGCATGGGTGGGTGCAATGCGCAATATTTTGCGCTGTACAGGCAACATATCGGGGTTAGCAAAAAGCAGGCGTATATCACTGTCATCAGGCAATTCAAGTGCAGAAGCGGTTTGCGGCAACACAGAAAGATTATCCCGCACCATTTCCTCACGCACATCTTCAATAAGCAAGCTTATTTCTGCAATGGCAGTATCTGTAAAACACGTCGCATGCAAACTCCAAAAGCCTAAATAGTATGTGGCATTGTTTTCTGCTACACTGGCAAGTTTTATACGTGCAAAGGATTTATATGCGCGAAACTTGTCCCACTCTTCCCCAATAACATGCAAAAAATCTAGTGGTTCAACAACAAGGCTTCCCTCTATCCCAAAATCTACTGGGTATGGTATTGCTTCTGGCGGAACTTCCCACTCTTTACGCATAGGTGTAAATTCTGCCCCTTTAGACTGCTTTTCCATAATCCCAATTACTGGCTTTGCAGATGGGATACGTACATACAGGCTACCCCCATCAATAGGCGCTATTCCCCGCGTGTATTTGCAAATACTTGCCAAGGCGGCATCTGCCCCAAATTGCCGGAGAATCCGCAAAATATTTTCCCCTTGCCGGGCAATATTGGCTACTCGTTCAGGCGCTACAGGCTGCACGTCAGTATAAAATTTTGGAGCCTTATGACGTACCAGCTTTTTTGTTCCCAGGGATGCATCAGCCATACGCTACCGTCCTTTTTATAAAGGCTTTTTTTGAGGATACAGAATACGCTGAATAATGTATATATTTTTCGGTGTAAAAAAATATTTTTAGGTTAATTTACATTAAAAAGAGCAACTAAAGAAATTAACTTATTGATTTTATACAAGATAATATTGGCACATAATTTGCTTATACCCGTAAGTATGTTGAACAAACACTTCATTCCAAGGAGAACGTATGAAGGCAGTAAAAAACGCTATTGTCGTTATGTTTGATAGTTGGCAATTCAACTATACAGGCTGTTATGGCAATACATGGATAAAAACTCCCAATATTGACCGCTTTGCAAAAGAAGGGGTTCTTTTTGAAAACTGCTACGGCAACAGCATGCCCACTTTACCTGTACGCCGTTCTATGATGACAGGGCGCTATACCCTGCAAGATACTGGCTGGGGCCCCTTACGCATGGGTGATACTACTATAGCAGACTTGCTTAGTGGCACTGCTGTAGAAACAGCTATTGTCTACAATACACCACCCATGATTATTATGAAATGCGGGTTTAATAGAAGCTACAGCAAGTCTATATACAACCGTGGATTTGACGGCGCATTTTTTTCTGAAGATGAACTATTCCACTACTCAGTAGCAGAATTTTTTACAGATGATTTTCTTGCTCGTCTGCATAAAATGAGCGATGCCAGCCAACTTGAATACATGACATTCCATGAAATGGATTTGTTTTTGCGTGACAAGCAATACTGGACAGATGAGAGTAAACACACTGTAGCTGTGAATATCCAAGAAGCTATAGATCTTTTGAAAAAAGTAAACCGCAACCACAGCTTCCACATGTGGATAGATAACTGGGATCCCCATGAGCCTTGGGATCCACCATCTGTTTGGACAGAAGACCATGAGTGCCCGTATGATGTAGGCTACAAGGGTTCTAACCTTTGGCACCCTCCTATGAGCCCTGTTGTAGACAAGTTTAACGGGAATGTACTGTATACAGAAGAAGAACTGCACCATATACGTATGCTTTTTGCAGAAAAAATAACTTTGTGCGATAAATACTTTGGTATTTTGTGCGACACATTGCGTGAACTTGGCATGTGGAATAATACCTTATTATGGCTTACTTCTGACCACGGTGAACCCCTTGGCAATGGGGAACATGGTCATGGTATTGTAACAAAATGCCGCCCCTGGCCGTATGAAGAGTTAGTGCATATTCCCCTTATTATCAAAGCGCCTGGGCTTCCGGCTGGTACACGCATAAAGAGTTTTGTACAAGACTGTGACTGCGCCCCAACAGTGCTGGACTG
>CAZPTC010000130.1:0-6984 GCA_964589455.1 uncultured Desulfovibrionaceae bacterium
CCCCCCCCCCCCCCCCCCCCCCCCCCCCCCCCCCCCCCCCCCCCCCCCCCCAACATGCTTTAATGCACACCAGCCATGAGCAGGCCGATATCGTCCATCATCTTTGTATCTTCACGCGGGAAGGGGCCTGTAAGGTTGCCCCGGTACATAACGGCAAAGGTATCTGCCAGGGTAAGGGCTTCTGTTAGGTCGCCCGTGACAAGTAAAATTGCGGCATCTTCTCTGGCTTCTAAAAGGCGACGCCACACTTCTTCCATTGCGGCAACGTCCAGCCCCTGGGTGGGGTTTTCCGCTATAATAAGGCGGGGTTGACGGTAAAATTCGCGGCCAATAACAAGCTTTTGCAAATTACCGCCAGAAAGGGCGCTGGCAGTGGCTTTGCTGTCACCTGGCAGAACCTGGTATTCTTCAATGGTGACATCGCAGGCTGTCTGGGTGGCTACCCAGTTCATAAAAGGGCCGGAAGAGAAGCAAAAGCGGTTGGTAAGGCCAAAATTATCCACAAGGTCAAGGGTGGGGCAGGTGGCAAGGCCTTTGCGGTCTTCCGGTATATACACCATAGTATTGCGGGTTTCTGTAAGGGCTTTGCGGGATGTGCTGAAAAACTCTGCCCAAGGTTTACCAAGCAGGGTCACGTTGCCACTGCGTGGTTTTTTCAGCCCCGCTAATACTTCTACCAGTTCTTTTTGCCCATTACCGGCAACACCAACAATGGCAAGAATTTCCCCTTTGCGGATAGAAAAGTTGATGTTGTGCAGGCCTTCGTCTTCCAAATTTTCTATGAGGAGAAAATTTTCGTTTTCGCGGTGGTCTGTTTCACGCGGGGGACGGGTAACCTGCATCATCTGGCGGCCTATCATGCGGCCTGCAAGCTCGCGTTCATCGGGAACATCGGCTCTTTGGAAGGAGTCTACAATTTCGCCACGCCGCAAAATATCTATTTCATCTGCAATGTCTAAGACTTCCTGCATTTTGTGGCTGATAAAGACAAGGGCTTTGCCTTCTGTTGCCATACGGCGCATGGCTTTAAAAAGATACTCTACTTCCGGGGGGGTAAGCACGGCAGTGGGTTCGTCCAATATAAGGACGCGGCAGTTGCGGTAAAGGAGCTTAAGAATTTCTACACGCTGGCGCTCCCCCATAGAAAGGTCTGCGATGCGGGCATGGGGGTTAACTTCCAGCCCATACAGGGCGGCCAGTTCTTCAACGCGCTCTGCCATAGCCTTGGGGTGGATAAGGCCAGTGGATTGCCCAAGGCATAAGTTTTCTGCAACAGTCATGGCGTCTACAAGCATAAAATGCTGGTACACCATGCCAATGCCAGCCTGGAAGGCATCGCGGGCAGAGCGGAAGTGAACCTCTTTGCCGTCTACAAGGATGCGGCCAGAATCTTGCTGGGATTTGCCCGCTAAAATGGACATAAGGGTGCTTTTGCCCGCGCCATTTTCCCCAAGAAGGGCTTTAATGCGGCCAGAATGGATGCTAAGGGTGATGTTATGGTTGGCGCGCACAGGGCCAAAGCTTTTGCTTATGCGCTCCAGGCGGACAACAGGCGTGCTACGTTCCATAGGCTTTAGTTTCCCCCTGTCCTTAGTCTCTGGGTTCAATATTCACGCCAAGGGCGGCGGGGGCATTGCGGCCTTTGCCACGGGCAGAAGCCCACAAAAGCGCAAGAATGGTAAGGACATACGGCAGCATCATCATAAAGGAGGAAGGTATGCTTACACCAAGCGCCTGTAAACGCACTTGCAGAGCCATAATGCCGCCAAAAAGGTAGGCACCCATAAAGGCGCGGGTGGGCCGCCAGAAGGCAAAAATGACAAGCGCAACAGCTATCCAGCCTTTGCCGGCGGTAAGATTCATGGTCCAAAGGTGGGTGGCGCAAAGGGAAAGGTAGGCGCCGCCAATGCCCACTAAAAAGGCACCGGCTGTGATGCCAAGCCAGCGCAGGGCCACGGGGTTTTCCCCGGCTGCGTAAACGGCTGCCGGGTATTCACCGGAAGCGCACAGGGCAAGGCCTTTAGAAGTGCGGTGAAAGAAAAACCAGAGCAAAAAAGGAAGGAAGTACGAAAGGTACACAAGCGCGTTATGTTGGAAAAAAATGGGGCCAAGCACGGGTATATCCCCTAAAAAGGGGATAGCAAAATTCTCAAAACCTACAGTTTTTGTGCCTACAAAAGGGGTGCCTAAGTAGTCTGAAAGGCCTACACCAAAAATGGTAAGCGCTAAACCAGAAACTGTCTGGTTACCTTGAAACACAAGGCACACAATACCATGCACAAGGCCAATGCAGGCTACACCTAAACCGGCAAGAATGGTTGCCAGCCAGGGGTTACCTGTTTTCCATTGCACATAAAAGGCAAAAAACGCGCCCAGTATCATCATGCCTTCTACACCAAGGTTCAGCACGCCGCTGCGCTCTGTCAGCATTTCGCCAAGGGTAGCGTAAAGCAGGGGGGTGCCAGCCAGTATGGTGGCCGCAAGTAAGGAGATGAAGAGGTCAAAACTCATGCGCCCTCCCCTTGGGTACCCGATGCAGGCGTGGTGTTTTGGGGTGTACCGGAGTCAGCGCCTTCCGCGTCTGTGGCAGGCGGTTGCTTGCGCACCCACTCCAGCCTGTAGGTGTAGAAAAATTGGGCCGCTAATACGGTGAGCAGAATAAGGCCTTCTAAAATGCCGCCAAAGGCTGCGGGAACCTGCATTTCAAGCTGCATGTTTTCTACACCCACACGGATGCCAGCCAGAAAAAAGGCAAAAAAGGCGATATTGGTTATTTTAAGGCGGGAAAGCCAGGCTACAACAATGGCGGTATAGCCATAGCCTGTGCAAAATGTGGGTTGCAAGCGCTGGAAGGTGGCAGAAACTTCTACCCCGCCCGCAAGACCGGCAAAAGCGCCGCTTAAGGCCAGCACAAATACCAGCAGAAACCCGTAGGGCATACGCGCGTAACGGGCTGCACGGGGGTTTTCCCCTGCTGTTTTTATTTCAAAGCCTAGGCGCGTTTTGTTAAGGAAAAAGGCCAATACAATGGCGGCGATAAGGCAAACCCATATCCCTTCATGCACGCGACCCCACACGCTGTCTAATGTGGCGGCATCTGGAAAAGGCATGGTCATGGGGAAACCCATGCTGCTTGCGTGCTTCCACGGGCCGTATACCAGATAGCGCAAAAATTCTATGCCAATATAATTGAGCATGAGGGTGGAAATAATTTCATTCAGGCCAAATTTCAGCTTTAAAATGCCTGGCACAAAACCCCAAAAACCACCCGCAAGCGCGGCAAACAAAAGCACCAAAGGGATAAGCAAAATGCCCGGTAAATTGGGAAAAAGCAGAACAGCCGCTGTTGCGCCAATACCCCCCAGTGCAAACTGCCCTTCTGCCCCAATATTCCATATTTGCATACGAAAGGCGATGCTGACGCCAAGGGAACACAGAAAAAGCGGTATGGTTTTTACCAGGGTGTCTTCAATAGGAAAACGACCCCAAAAGCCGCCTTGGAATAAGTAAACAAAGGCTTGCACGGGGTCTTTATCTTGCAAAAGCAGCAGCAGGCCTGCCACTGTAAACGCAAAAAGCAAGGCAGGCGGCATAACAAGAGCAGTACCAAACCTGAGCGGTGTTTGTCTTTTCCGTATGCGAATGGCCATATTGCTCCCTAGTGTCTGGGGTATATCCGAAAATTATCGCAACTTGTTGCAATAATTTTCGGATATACTCTAGAGTTTTTTCTGGGGAGGTGAGCGCCTCCCCAGATTTCCTCAATCCACGCGCATTGCTTTGCGGGTTAAAAAGGGTTTGTCAGCTATTTAGGCGTGCCAATAACGCCTTCTACAAACCAGTCCATATTCCATATATCATTGTCTGCCATAGAGGTACCAGCAGGCACACGTTCCTTGCCGTCCTGGTCTTTAATGGGGCCTGTGAATACTTTGTTTTTACCAGTCTTCACATCTTCAAGGGCAGCGTTTACTTTATCCTGCACTTCCTGGGGTACCATTTTGCCGTAAGGGGCAATGCCAACCAGGCCTGTTTCAATGCCATCCCAGTGGGTGCCATTCTTCCATGTGCCGGCGGCCACTTCATTGGCCATATTGACATAAAAGTCGTTCCAATTCCACACGGCAGCGGTAAGGTGGGCATTGGGGGCAAAGCCAGACATATCGGTGTTATAGCCTACAGAATACACGCCACGGGCTTCTGCTGCTTCTTGCGGGCCAGCGGAGTCCTGGTGCTGGGCAATAACGTCTACACCCACGTCCAGAAGGCCTTCAGCGGCTTTCTTTTCGTCGTCAGGGCTGTACCAGGTGCGGGTCCAGACTACGCGCACTTTTGCCTCTGGGTTTACAGCGCGTACACCCAGGGTAAAGGCGTTAATACCGCGGATAACTTCAGGAATGGGGAAAGCTGCCACATACCCGATTTCATTCTTTTTAGTCATAGAGCCAGCTACCATACCTGTAAGATAACGGGCCTGGTACATGCGGCCAAAATAGGCGGTCATGTTATCAGAGGTTTTGTAGCCAGAGCAGTGCAGGAAGTTAAGGTTAGGAAACTGCGCCGCTACATTCACCATGGGGTCCATGTAGCCAAAGCTGGTGCCAACAATAACATCGTAGCCTTTACGGGCAAGATTTAAAAACGCGCGCTCAGCGTCTGGGCCTTCAGGTACAGATTCCAGAAAAGTGGTTTCCACAAAGGGCAGCTCTTCAATGGCTTTGCGGCCCTGATCATGGGCATACGACCAGCCTTCATCACCCACTGGAGAAACATACACAAAACCAACTTTAATGTTCTTTTTTTCGGCTTCTGCCTGGGCACCAGTCACAAAAGGTGTTGCGACAAGGGCCAGCGCCGCGCCAGCTATAAGCAAGGGTTTAAACAGCGAACGCATACGGATTTCTTCCTCCATCCTAAGGGTTTACAAGAACGTACTGGTGAGAGACTTCCCCTCTCCCTGTGTTGCTTCAGTATAAAGCACTTCTTTGTATTTTGCAAACGCCTTTGCAGGGGAAGCAGGGCACGCTTGTAAGAGCATACAAGGCTTAATGTGGCGCATGTAATACTTGACAGGTTTTTGGAACCACTTTATTTTATACACAAGAGGTTAAAGGACAGGGCCAAGGTACTGGATACACCCTGGCCCCCGCGCGATGCCCTCAGCCTCCTTAAAACGGGTTTAGTGTTTTAAAGAAACTGACCCCGGCAGTGTCCAACCACTACCGGGGTCAACCATTACCTGGTTTCTAGTGGCTACTGCTTTTCAGCAGCAGGCACAGAAGGATAACAATGACCGCAATAGCGGCTTGCACAATACGCTTTCGCATATTATCCTCCTCTTGCGGGGCATAGCTTCGCGCAAGCTTTAAGGAGGCGGTGCAAAAATAGCGTAAAAATATCATGCAGGGCTATTATTTTTCTGGGGCAAGACCTACAGGCATTGTTTTGTGCTTGTGCTGTTTGTTTCTGTTAACCAGAAGTCATGGGTAATACTTGACAGGTTTTTGGAACCACTTTATTTTATATACAAGAGGTTAAAGGACAGGGCCAAGGTGTTGGATACACCCTGGCCCCCGCGCGATGCCCTCCACCTCCTTAAAACCCGGTTAAAGGTTTCAGAAAATGGACCCCGGCAGTGTCCTACCACTACCGGGGTCAACTATTACTTGGTTTCTAGTGGCTACTGCTTTTCAGCAGCAGGCACAGAAGGATAACAATGACCGCAATAGCGGCTTGCACAATACGCTTTCGCATATTATCCTCCTCTTGCGGGGCATAGCTTCGCGCAAGCTTTAAGGAGGCGGTGCAAAAGTAGCGTAAAAATATCATGCAGGGCTATTATTTTTCTGGAGCAAAGCATGCTGTCGTAAAAGCGGATGCGCTTTTTCTTAAATGCAAAAAATCACGGGGCATAGCAATGTGCTACACCCCGTGATTTTTTTAATTTTTTTTGTTTTTTACCCTGTAAAAGGTAAAACCCTGCCGGGTGTAAAACTTTTCACGGAAGCGTGCTGGGGTTCCAGCGTATTGCCGCAGGCTTTGCATACATAACGGCCATGTTCTGCCTCTAAGCGCACAAGCACGCCATCTTTGTGGTAGCAATTCTGGCAAAATGGCCCCCGCTTGGCGTTGTTGGCAATAAGCCAATAGCAGTTACCGTCGTAAAAAAGGTTGCGCGTGAGGTACAGGCTTTCGTCTTGTTCTTCAAGCTGGCGGCGTAAAGTTTGGTTTTCTTCGCAAAGAAGTATATGTTTTGCTTGCATTTCCATAAGGAGATGTCGCGCTTCTTTCACATTGCCGCGTGAAAAAAGCGTTTCAATTTCTTTGAATTTTGTGTTCTCGTGCATAGTCTAACCCCAGAAAAGCCATAGTACTCATGGCGCATTTCTATGCGCGCCTTGAGTATCTCTATCGGTTGCTCTGGTTTTAAGTTTATGGCAACATGTGGTCAGACCAAACAGACACTTTTGTCTGACAGACCAGAAAAGGAGAAGCATCATGGCTGAATATATCCTGGCAATTGACCAAGGAACAACAAGTTCACGCGCCATTTTATTTGATAGGGACATGCACATTGTTAACATTGCGCAGGAAGAGTTCCGCCAGATTTTTCCCCAACCTGGCTGGGTGGAGCATAACCCCAATGAAATATTGGATAGCCAAACCCGCGTTATGACAGACTGCCTGAAAAATGCCCGTGTGAGCGCTGGGTCTGTTACTGCTGCGGGTATTACCAACCAACGGGAAACCACTGTTGTATGGGATAAAACCACAGGCGAACCCATATACAACGCCTTAGTTTGGCAAGACAGACGCACAGCCCCCCTTTGCGAAGCCTTCCAAGAAGCCGGGCACCTGCCTTTTATACGCGAAAAAACAGGTCTTTTGCTTGATCCCTATTTTTCTACCACAAAAATACGCTGGATACTAGATACGATACCTGGAGCCCGCCAAAAAGCGGAGAAATGTCAACTTCTTTTTGGA
>CAZPTC010000131.1:0-6881 GCA_964589455.1 uncultured Desulfovibrionaceae bacterium
AGTGTGCTTAATTTTTTCATGGGAGTATCCTTTTTGAATAGTGGTTAAGAAAAAAAGGTCTGCCTTTATCTTACACATTTCCTTTTTTTAGTCCAGAAGAAAGTGAAGAGGCAATAAATTTGAAAAATGGGCAATACCATGTGTTTGTTATGTTATGCTCACAGGGACAAACTGGAATGAGCGTACATCAAAAAGGCCCTGGTCCGTTATCTTATACGCAGGTATAACAGCCAGCGCCAGAAAACTGAGAGTCATAAAGGGCTCTGCGTCTTCATTAAACCCAAATTCCTTATGCGCAAGCGCAAGCAGGTGGCATATTGCTGCGTGTACTTCTTCTGCGCTTTTGTCTGACATAAGGCCAGCAACAGGCAGGGGCAAGTGCCCAAGTACAGCCCCATTTTTTACAAGTGTAATACCGCCGCCCATAGTTATAAGGTCTTGCACGGCCAGCAGTATTTCTTCATCTTTATCGCCTGCCACCACAATATTATGGGAATCATGGGAAATGGTGGTGGCAATGGCCCCGCCAAGCATGGTGCCGGAAGCGGTGTAGCCTTCTACAAGGCCAAGTCCAATATGGCCAGTGCCTTTGTGCCGCTCGATAACCGCTACCTTGGTGATGCCAGGATTAAGTGCCGGGTCAAAAAAGCCATTGTTTGTGAGTATGGTACGCTCTAAAGCCTTTGAAACAACATTATGGGGCTGTACCCCAATAACCCTTGCTTTGCCAGTGGGCAAGGGCAGTTGCAGGGCTTGTGGAGAAAGTGGGGCGGGGCGTACAGCCCCTGTTATTTCTTTTGGTGTGGGCGCGTGTATGGGTATACAAAGTTGCCCGTTTTCTGCCACTTTTTGGCCTTTGGCGTAAACACTGAGCACGCGGAAAGTTTGCAGGTCTTCCACAAGCAGGCAGTCTGCATCCAGGCCTGGGGCTATGCCGCCCTTGCTGTTCAGGCCATAGCATTGGGCCGGGTTCAGGCTTGCCATGCGTATGGCCAGCATGGGGTCTACGCCGTATTCAACAGCCAGACGCACAAGATAGGCAATGTGGCCATGCTCTAAAATATCGCTTGGGTGGCGGTCGTCTGTACACAAAAGGCAGCGGTGGGCGTTTAAAGGCGTTACCCCTTTTATGAGGGTAGGCAAGTTACGCGCAGCAGAACCCTGGCGGATAATCACATACATGCCGCGCTCAATACGCTCTAGCATTTCTTGTACAGTATCGCACTCATGGTCTGTGTGAATGCCGGCGGCTATGTAAGCATCCAGCGCGCGCAAACCCATATTGGTGGCAATGCCGGGGGCATGGCCATCTACAGGTTTTTTGTGGCTGTGCGCCAGTGCTATTTTAGCCAGAACATCTGCCTGGCCTTGTACCACACCGGGAAAATTCATCATTTCCCCAAGGCCACCCACATGCTCTTCCCCCATAAGAGGGGCCAAGTCCTGGGCATGCAGGATGGCGCCTGCGTGTTCAAAAGGGGTGGCCGGCACGCAGGAAGGCAGCATAATGCGTATATCCAGCGGCAAGTTTTTGCTGTTATCCAGCATGTATTGAAGGCCCGTAATACCCAGCACATTGGCAATTTCATGGGGGTCTGCCATAATGGTTGTGGTACCAAGAGGCAGCACCAGACGTGCAAACTGTGCAGGTGTGAGCATGGAGGACTCAATATGCACATGGGAATCAATAAGGCCAGGCAGCAAAAAGTGGCCCATGCAATCCACAGTTTTTTTGGCGGGGCCGGGGCCAAAACCCACAAAAACCCCGCCACCCATGCGGACAGTGGCATTTTCTTTTATCTGGCCAGAAAATACATCTACCAGGCGGGCATTTGTCAGGCATATATCTGCTTCTGCTTCGCCATTTGCCATAGCCACGCGCTGCGCAAGGTTTTCCTGTTGCATTACATAACGCCTTTAAGGCCACGGTTGCGCAGGGCTGCATCAAAACCGCCCAAGTGATACATGGTGTGCGTGGCAAGCAGGGTGATGGTGGAAAGGTGGTTAAAATCTATGCCAAACAGCTTGGAAATAGTGGCATTTTTTTCCATCACCGTGGTGTCGTCCAGGCTTTGTATATAGCCATCTGCACGGGTTTTGCACTTTTGGGCAAATTCACGCATAACATTTTTGGGGCAAAGGCCAGTGGCTTGTTTTTGCAAAAGGCCTGTGGGCAAATCTACCGCGTATTCAGCGGGCAGGGCAGGGGCTGGCTCTGGGTTTTCCGTAAACGCGGCCATGCCATTAAGAAGGTGAAAAACTTGCTGCCAAACAGGCCACCCACCATTTTTTTCTGCCCAAAGATCATCCGGGCAAATATCCATAAATTGGAGAAGCAGGCCAAATGCCTGGTCAAATGGAACACGAAGCTGGGTAACAAGAACTCTGGACATATTTTCTCCTTGCGTATACTGTTTTGCTGCTACTATATGGGAGTAGCCTGTAAATGGCAAGTTGACATCACCACACTCTTCTTCTCTCTGCTTGTTGCAGTCATAGTGTGCTATGCACGCCTGGATTCTCTTGTCATACCCAAATAGCAGATACCACACAGTTTTTTTGCTACCTTTTCTTGCGCATAAAGAATATGCATATATTTTCTATGTAGCTGGTAGAAATGCGGGTACTCTTTTCTTTTACCACAAATAATGCTGTTAATGCTTTTTTGGTGATTGATGTGTATCTGTGTTTAACAGTGGTTTCTGGAAACATTGCCCAATGGGCATTAATGGTGATTTTTATGGTACTAGATACTCCCTCTACTTTTTCTCATAACAGTGAGCGTGATAAGGAAATAGGTCAAGTTGCAGCATCAATGTATAACCAGGTTGGTATTGAAGGTGCGCTTGGATTTCTCTACGCACATTTTTGCACTATCTTTTCTTTATCTTCTATGCAATGTATAACATATAGCTTAAAGGAGCGAACAACAAGCAACATGGCAAGTATTGGGCTTTTTCTTAATAAGGCTGAACAACGAATAAGCTTAATGGGTGATGCACCTTCAGATGATCTTTTAAGTTTTTTGGAGAATGATTTACACGCCATTTCATTTATTAATGATATTACTATGCCTGCCTATTATGCTAATACATATAAGGCAGCTTTTCTTTCTGTACGTTCTGTGGCGAAGCTTCCTCTGTGTGCCCAGGGACATCTTGTTTGCCAGCTTTCTTTGTATTCTGAGCATCCCCATACTTTCCATGATGAAGGTATTAAACGTATCTCAAACATGTGTGAAGAACTTGGTGGCGTGTTACAAATGTCTGTACTGGGGCGGTTTTTAAGACCAGATGAAAAAGTTATTTCTGTTGTAGAGCTTATGCGGCAAAACCCGGCTATGGCTGTACTTATGAAAAAAGTGGAGCGTGTTGCGCTTACAGACACCACGGTGCTTATTACTGGAGAAACAGGCACAGGTAAAAGCATGATGGCAGAAGCTATACATGAGCTTTCTGCGCGTAAAGACAAACCTTTTGTAACCGTAAACTGTGGCAGTATGCCAGAGAGCCTGGTGGATAGCCTGTTGTTTGGGCATGAAAGGGGGGCCTTTACAGGGGCAGTGACAACAACAAAAGGCTTTTTTGAGCAGGCAAGCGGCGGCACTCTTTTTTTTGATGAAGTGGGGGAGTTGCCCTTTACTGCGCAGGTGAAATTTTTAAGCGTATTGGATAAGCCATATATCCAAAAGGTTGGAAGTGCGCAAAAAAATGTGGTGGATGTACGCATTATTGCGGCAACAAACCAAAACCTGGAAGAGCTGGTTATGGAGAAAAAGTTCCGGGAAGACTTGTTTTATCGGCTTAATGTATACGCGCTTGATGTGCCCCCTTTGCGCGAAAGAAAGGCAGATATTCCTCCCATTATCCAAAATTTGCTTAAAGAAAAGTGTATGCGCCTACAAATTCCACGTATCCCAACTATACCGCCAGAAGCTATTAAGCGTCTGTCTGAATACCCTTGGCCAGGTAATGTGCGCCAACTTGAGCATGTTATAGAAAGCGCGCTGGTGGATTTTAAAGCATCAGACCGTAAGCAGATGGATTTGCATTTGACCATGCCACCCAAATTGAAAGAGAAATTGCGAGCAACCGCTAACCTTTTACCCACACTTTCAGGTGCATTTCCCAGCCTGGAGGAAATGACAAAGCAGCATATTAAGCTTGCGTTTGAGTACTGTAACGGGCGGGTGGCAGGTAAGGATGGTGCTGCCGCTCTTTTGGGTATTCACCGCTCTACTTTGTATAAGTACTTGAAAGAAATTGGGCTGGTAGAACAAGGGGAGAGCGCCTAACAGTTTGTAATGACAATAAAAAAGTAAAGTTATAGCATAAAAGCGGCCATTTTTCTGGCCGTTTTTTATTTAAAGGCAAAAAACCCCTCGTTTTGCTCTTAGCTGATAATTTGCTGAGCTCTTTTACTAGCGGCATGATGTTAAAATAGACACCTGTTAGATATAAGTGTCGTGTAAGGCAACATTTCTACGATGTCTTAAGGAGTTACTTTTATATGAAAACAAATGGTTGGGAGTTGGCATTGTCTTTGCAAAAGAGCTTAGAGAGAAGCAAGACTGTCGTTTGGAATGTAAAACTCCCGAAAGTAAACCCAAAACGAAGGAGACTGGTATGAAAGCATGGAAAAAATTTTGTACATTTTTATTGATTCCCTCTTTTATTTCTGTAGCTTCTGCTTCTGCAGAACCAATAGAAATTTCATTTCAAAACACCTATCCTCCGCAGCAACGTCAAACTCTTGATATAGTGCAGCCTTGGGCGGAATCTTTTGAAGAAAAAACAAATGGCGAAATTATAATGAATTATTATAATTCAAGTGCTGTTGTTGAAATTACAGAACTCCCCCATGCAGTACGAAATGGAATGCTGGATATGGCAATGATAAGCCCTGTCTTTCCACAAGAAACACCTTATAGTTTTCTCTTGGGAATGCCATACTTATCAAAATCTATTCGTCAAGCAAGTAAGGTTTGGAAAGCTCTTATGGATGAATTTCCTGAACTAAAAGCGGAAATGGAGCAATATGGTAAGGTTCTCTCTGTTCATAGCAGTGCCCCTATGGGGATAATTTCAAAAAATCCAGTTCGGTCACTTGCTGATATGAAAGGTAAACGGGTACTGGTTGTTGTTGGAAATTTAGCAGAAATAGTGGAATCATTTGGCGGGATTCCGGTTTTAGTAAATATGGGCGATGTGTATGTTGGGCTTCAGCGTGGCATGGGTGAGATGAACCTTTCAGGCCTTTCCAATCTTAAGGGTTTACGACTTCATGAGGTTGCAAAAAACTTAATTGTACTGGATCATCCCTATAATGGCCCACTTTTCACTATTATCAACCATGATACATATAATAGTATGGATGATAAGCAGAAAAAAATGATGGAAGAGCTTACGGCTCCTCTTGGCCAAAACATTCTTCAAAGCTTTTATGAGGATAAACTTGATACAATTCAATTTTTTAAGGATAACGGGGTAGATGTTTTTGAGCCTACTCAAGAGGAATTACAACCATTTGTTGAGGCATCAAAGTCCATTCTCTACACAACATGGGCGCGTAAAGCTAAAGAGTATGGTATTAAAGGCGATGTTGATGCCATCATTAACAGATACTATGAAATAGCAGACGCAATTCCATACGAAGAGTAGGAAAAACGTATTGGCAAAGCAGGTGCCCACCAGCTTATCTGTTGGTGGGCATATAGAGAAACTTCTCTTTCTACAAAGATAAAGGAAACACTATGCCAAATAAAGCGTCCACCCTTCTGATTCCCAAGGCTGAGGACCGAGAGAATATTTCCTCTGATGTAGAGTGTCTTGACCGTTCTGAGGCGTTGTGTTCACCATTCTATTCTGGTGTTCCTGAGACCGGTATGGGAATACTGGCTCCGCTAAACAAATTTGAAGCAGGATTTAACTGGATTTGTGGAAAACTTCCAGCAGTATCCGCAGTTCTCATTCTTATCATTGCGGTTTTTATAGTGATAGATGTAGCAGGCAGGCTATTTTTCAATGCTCCCTGGAGGGGTATAACAGATCTGGAAACACTTTTCATGTCTATGGTTGGTTTCTGTGCACTTGCATATCCAGTTGTACAACGACAATCTATGCAAATAGACCTCTTTTATGACTTATTTTCTTCAAAAGTAAAACGCACATTATATCTATTTGCATGCCTTGTATCAAGTGGAATTTCTTATATATTATGCTGGAGAGCATGTTTAACTGCGATGCATTGGACAAGGAAAACTATGCTTTTAGAAATTCCTGAATGGCCATTTATTTTGGTAACAGGAATTGCATTTTTTCTTGCAGGAACCGCGTTTTTGTTCCAAGTAATACATGTAGTAAAGGCAATGAGCACCAGAAAAGAGTATGTTCATATTTTATTAGGTGTTTTTTTTGCAATATTATTAGCCTCATTGCCTTTTATGTACAAGTTTATTGGCCTGCGCATGTCAGGGCTTATTATAGGGGCATTAGGTTTTGGTATACTCATGATTATTATGTTACTACGTGTACCACTGGGGTATGCAATGAGTGCTATTGGTTTGCTGGGTTTGCTTGCAGTTGTACGCAGGCCAGAGGCAGCGCTTAATACAATTGCAACAATTCCATTTACCTATACCGCCACCTTTATTATGATAGCCTTTCCTATGTTTATGCTTATGGGAGAAATGGTGAGCCTTTCAGGCTTGTCTGATGACCTTTTTAATGCAGCAAAAAAATGGATGGGACGCTTGCCTGGTGGTTTGGCGGTTGCTGCTGTAGGTGGTTGTGCCGGCTTTGGTGCAGTATGTGGTGACTCAATGGCAACAGTAATAACAATGTCTTCTGGATCTTCAAAAACGTCAGAATATTCATCCAGAA
>CAZPTC010000132.1:0-6824 GCA_964589455.1 uncultured Desulfovibrionaceae bacterium
AACTACCTCCTGCCGGTTTCTGCCTCCCACTGAGCGAAAACATCGGGCGCGGCTTTTTGCATGGTGCGCAGAAGACGGTAGCACTCCGCCACACTCCATGCCTGTGCTATACAGCCATTAGGGATATGCGGAGGATTAGCGTCAAAAATTTCTGAAATGGAGCCTAAACCCGCCTGCTCCAAATGGGAAGTATAAAGAGGGGTGAGGGTGGCAAGAAGGCCGGAAACAGCGTTATCTACCTCCCAGGAAGTGCGCAGCAGGGCATCGCCATAGGCCCCTAAAAGCCAAGGCCATACTGTGCCTTGGTGATACGCGCTGTCCCGCTCACCCGGGCCACCTTCATACCTGCCCTTATATTGGGGATTACGCGGGCTTAGGGTGCGTAATCCGTACGGTGTAAGCAGGTTATTGCGTACGCATTCTACCACAAAGGGCTGCTCTTCTTCCGCTAAAACAGGGTAGGGAAGAGAAACTGCAAAAATCTGGTTGGGGCGTATGCTGGTGTCTAAATTGCCATTGTGCCACACATCGCCCAAATAGCCCCCCATGCGTGGTGTCCAGAAACGGGAAAGAAAATGGGCGCGTATGCGCATAAGACTGTCTGAACTGGGGCGCTCTGTTTCACCAAACTTTTCTGAAAGCGTATCTGCAAAAGCCAGGGCATTGTACCACAAAGCATTTATTTCTACTGGGCAGCCAAAACGGGGGGTAACGGGCTTGCCGTACGCATTGGCGTCCATCCAGGTAAGCTGGGTATGCGCATCCCCTGCATGTAAAAGCGCCTGTTCATCCATATAAACGGCTTTGTTGCGCCCAAACTTGAAGGTATTGAGAATATCCTTCATCATAGGCCAGCAAATTTCGCGTATAAAATTCAGGGTTTCTTCTTTGTCTGGCGCCCAGAGAGACATTTGTTGCACAGCCCATATATACCAAAGGGAAGCGTCTACAGAATTAAAGGCCGCCCCGTGCAAGTCGCTGCCATCCATAGGGAATAAATTTGCCACAAGACCATTGTGGACACTGCGGGAAACTTCTGCCAACAGTTCCTTGCCCTTGTTTTGGCGGCCTGCCACAAAAGTAAGGCCTGGCAAGGCTATGCAAGTGTCGCGGCCCCAGGCATCAAACCAGTGATAGCCTGCAAGCAGCGATAGCCTGCCTTTTTCCTGACTTTCCTGCGCGGTATGCTGTTCTGGCTGCCCTTCTTGCTCCGAAGGTAAGGTACGGGGTATACGCACAAGATAGCGGGAACCTTCCCTTTCCAAATGCCCCAACAATGTGGCAGACTTGGCAGAAAGCTCCATGCGGCGTGCAATTTCTGCATCCCACAAGGCTTGCAGAGTTCCTGCGGCACTGGATAATGGGGCAGTGCTTGCAGAAAGTAATATAGACGTGCCGGGTGTAAGGGGTATGTCAAAACGCCCGGGCTTGTATAAATCTTCCTGATGGGGAAAGCCGCGCTCTTCTTCTACCAGATAATCAATATTGCGGTACCAGTCTGGCCCCCAGGTAAAAGCGCCTTGTGGCTCTGTTTGCATATATAATGTGGGCAGGCCAGGGTATGGGCTTATAGCAAAACCATTTGGCAAACTTTCGGTAGATGTTTGTATGGCACTGTTTTCGTGCGTAAGCTCGTGGAAGCTGCGGTACGCAAGCAAGGGCGATACACGCAGGGTAAGGGGCGGGTGTTCTGCATCTGTACAGTCTACTGTATAACGCAAAAGCAAGGTATCTGTGCCATGCACAAGCACAAGTTCCCGCGTTATGGTCAGGGGGCCAATTTTATAGCGGAATAATGGCCAGTCGCCAGTTTCCATATACTCTAAATATTCATGGCCGTGGGGATAATAATTGCCTGGGTGCTTGCGGCTTGAGAAAAAAAACTCCCTGCCAGCGCCTTCTACAGATTCCTCCAAAGTGGAGAGCAGCACAAAACGCAAGGCAAGATGAGGCACATGGGCTACCAATAAACCGTGGTACTTGCGCGTGTTACACCCAACTATAGTGCTGGAAGCATAGCTTCCCAGTCCATTTGTCTGGAGCCATTCTTTGCGCAAAGCTTTGCGGATGTTTTGGCAAGCGGGCTTGTCGGAAATAAACTTCATGGGCCCTCCCAACATTTGTGAAGAAAAGCGTATATCTGCAGAAAAAGATTTTTCTTAATTCTATTATAGCCTCTTTCCAAACTAAGGTAAATACTTTATTATGCCCGTATTCTAGTTTTTTCGTGAAAAATGTGTGACATTGACCTGTTTACCAGGAGCCTGCCATGCCTTCCTCCATTTCTTCCCTGTATATTCTTACAGCCGATATTGGCGGTACAAACAGCCGCTTGGGATTTTTTGCACAAAAAAAGCTTCTTGGTTCCATCTGGCTGCCCACTAGCCCAGACAACTCTGGTGCCTTAAGCTCCCTTTTAGCCGATTTGCACGCCCTGCCAGCCTCCGCTTTGCCTTTTCCGCCAGAAAAAGCCTCCGCCTTTGCCATTGCCCTTGCCGGGCCTATTGCCACTGCCCTTTCCCCCCATGCTTCCAATTCCCAGTCTGCACGCCTTTCTAATGCCGATGTATGCGTTGATACCACCAGCATTGCCCGCACTTGGGGTATCCCCCATATCCAGCTTTATAACGACTTTACAGCCCAGGCGTATGGCCTGCTTAGCCCTGCTATTACCCACGCTATGCCCCTTTTTAACGCCCCGCCATTCCCTGCACCTCCCCCTTCTTCCGCCAGCTTTGCCCTTGTGGGCGCCGGCACCGGCCTTGGTATGGCAGCCGTGCTTATGGCATCTGGCATTGCCCGTATAGTCCCCTCAGAAGGAGGGCATAGCGCCATGCCCTTTATGGGAGAAAGCGAACATGCCCTGGAAAATTGGCTTATTAAACGCCTTGGCCATGCCCCCATCAGCCGCGAAAATATTCTTTGCGGGCACGGCCTTACCCTTTTACACGAATATTTTGAGCATACCCCCCTTTCTGCCGAAGAAATAACCGCCAAACCCCATTTTGCCACCAGCCCCACCTGCCAAATTTTTGCCCGCTTCTATGGCCGCGTGTGCCGTGACCTTGCCCTTACTTTTTTGCCCTTTTCCGGTCTTGTTATAACTGGCGGCCTTGCTGCCAAAAACCCCAGCCTGCTTAATCACCCAGAATTTCGCCACGCTTTTTTGGAAAGCCCTCAGCAGCGTGAACTTTTGCAGACTATCCCCCTTTACCTTAATACGAATGAAGAACTTGCCCTGTGGGGCTGTGTGGAGGCACTGGGGGAAGTGCTGGGGGAAGGGAAACCCCTTTTGTGAACAAAAGGGGTTTCCCTTCCCCCAGACCCCCATCCCTTCCCTAAAAAACTTTTTTATTTTAATGGGTTTGCTATTGAGGGGTGTTTTTTTATTCAATATATTCTTCCCTTGTCTCCCCTCACAAAAAGCTTGACTATATCCGGATAAACGCATATTTGTATCAAGAAAGCTTGATGCAAGAAATCTGGATACCATTTTCCCATGCAGAATGCCCTTAAATACCTGCGCGCCCTTGCGGATGAAACGCGCTTACGCCTTGCCCTTATTCTTATACGGCACGAACTTTCTGTTAACGAGCTGGTCTCGCTTTTGGAAATGGGGCAATCGCGGGTTTCCCGCCATTTAAAAATCCTTACAGAAGCTGGTTTGCTCCATGCCAGGCGGGATGGCTTATGGGCTTTTTATTCTGTGGTAGAGCAGGGCGAAGCAAGGGATTTTTTGGAAAGTCTGCTGCCCTTTGTGGCGCGTGGCCCTCAGTATACGGCAGACTGGGAACATGCCCAGCGCCTAATGGAAGAGCGCACACTGAAAACGCGGCAGTTTTTCAATACTATTGCGGAAGACTGGGATGAGCTTAACCGCAAAATTTTAGGTGATTTTTGTCTGCCAGCCACTGTGCGTGACCTTATGACAGCCCGTTTGGGGGAAAACTGCAAGGTGGCGGTAGACTTAGGCTGTGGCACAGGGGAAGTGCTGGAATATTTGCGCCCCCATTGTCAAAGCCTTATAGGGGTAGATGGTTCCCCCAGAATGCTGGAACTGGCGCGTCGCCGTTTTGGGGAAAACGTGCCTGTTTCTTTGCGCATTGGGGAGCTGGATCACTTGCCCTTGGCAGATGCAGAGGCAGACTTTGCTTGCATTAATCTTGTGCTGCACCATGTAACAGACCCGCGCCTTGCGCTTGTAGAAATACGGCGTGTGCTGAAAAAAACCGGGCTTTTGCTTGTGGCAGACTTTGTGCGCCATCAGGTGGAAGATATGCGGGTGCAGTATGGCGACCGCTGGCTCGGCTTTGAGCCAGAAGTGCTTTCCCAGACCCTTACACAGGCGGGCTTTGAAACAGTAGAAACCCGCTCTTACCCTGTTAACCGTGGGCTTGTGCTGGCAATAAGCATGGCACAGCCCCTCTAGAGTGTATTGCCAAGTAAGTAGTACACCCTATAATACCCTTCTTAGGAGAACCCATGTCTGCAAAACCGCTTGATCTTTCCCTGCCTTATAAAGTGGCTGACTTTTCCCTTGCTGATTTTGGCAAAAAAGAAATGCAGCTTTCTGAGCGCGAAATGCCCGGCCTTATGGCGCTTATTGCCCGTTATGGAGACAAAAAGCCCCTTAAGGGCCTTAAAATTTCTGGCTCTTTGCACATGACCATACAAACAGCGCTGCTTATCCAAACCCTGCATGCGCTGGGTGCAGACATCCGCTGGGCTTCCTGCAATATTTTTTCCACACAGGACCATGCCGCAGCCGCTATTGCCGCGCTGGGTTATGCAAAAGTTTTTGCCTGGAAGGGTGAAACTTTGGAAGAATACTGGTGGTGTACGGAAATGGCGGCAACCTGGCCTGATGGTTCTGGCCCGGATCTTATTGTGGACGATGGCGGTGACCTTACTCTGCTTATCCACCAAGGTGTGGCTGTAGAAAAAGACCCTTCCTTGCTGAAGCAACATACAGATAATAAAGAATTTGCCATTATTATGGAACGTCTGGCACTTGCTTACCAGGACAATCCCAAGCGCTGGCAGAATGTTGCGGCAAAAGTGCGCGGTGTTTCAGAAGAAACCACAACAGGCGTTCACCGTTTGTACCAAATGGAAAAAGAAGGGCGTTTGCTGTTCCCTGCTATTAATGTGAATGACTCTGTGACCAAGTCTAAGTTTGACAATTTGTACGGTTGCCGCGAATCTTTGGCAGATGGTATTAAGCGCGCTACTGATATCATGGTGGCAGGCAAAGTTGTGCTGGTGTGCGGGTATGGTGATGTGGGCAAAGGCTGCGCCCAGTCTATGCGTGGCTTTGGCGCGCGCGTGCTGATAACAGAAATTGACCCCATTTGTGCGCTGCAAGCCGCTATGGAAGGTTTTGAAGTCACCACTATTGAAAAAGCATTGCCAGAAGCGGACATTTTTGTAACAGCCACAGGCAATTACCATGTTATCACGGGTGCGCATCTGGCCGCTATGAAAGATGAAGCTATTGTGTGCAATATTGGGCACTTCGATAATGAAATTGATATGGCATGGCTGGAGACAACCAAGGGTTGCACATGCCTGAATATTAAGCCGCAGGTGGATAAGTGGACGTTGCCCAGTGGGCGTTCCATTGTGGTGCTGGCAGAAGGCCGCCTTGTGAACCTTGGTTGCGCAACAGGGCACCCCAGCTTTGTTATGTCTAACTCCTTCACCAACCAAGTGCTGGCACAAATGGAATTGGCACTTGGCAAGCTGGAAAAGAAAGTACACATTCTGCCCAAAAAACTGGATGAAGAAGTGGCCCGCCTGCACCTTGAGCGCCTTGGCGTTACCCTTACCAAACTCACCAAGGAACAGGCAGAGTATATTGGCGTAAATGAAGACGGCCCCTTTAAGCCAGACCATTACCGCTATTAAACCCTTGCGCCTATAAATTGTTATTCCCAGAAGGGCAAAACTCTTCTGGGAATTTTTTATTGACATATAAGTCGCCCATAGGCTACAAGTGGGTATGGAAATACGCAACCAAGTTTCTTTTTACAGAACAGAAAATGGTGAAGTGCCGTTTAAAAAGGCGCTGCTTGCTATACGAGACAGGCAAGCAGTTATGCGGATAAACCAACGCATAATGCGCATGGAAAATGGCAACCTTGGCGATTGTAAGTCTGTAGGGAATGGCGTGTTTGAGGCAAGAATAGACTATGGCCCTGGGTACAGGGTATATTATTCTTTGCTGGGCAGGCAGGTAATTGTATTATATGTGGCTGGTGAAAAAAGTACCCAGCAGGCTGATATTGAATTTTCAAAGCAATGTAAGAAAGATGCAGAAGCAAGGTATACATATGGAAGCAATCTCCCCTACTGTTCATTATGATGCGGTGATGGCAGAAATATATCAAGATGACCCAGGTTTGGCGCAAGATTCTCTTAATTTCCTTATAGAACACGGCTCCACAGAAGAGCTTCTTATTCTCTTGCGCCAGTTGGCATTGGCGCATGGGGGGGTTGCTGCGGTAGCGCAGAAGGCAGGCTTGAATGAAAAAAGTCTGTACCGTACGCTTTCCCGCAAGGGGAACCCGCATTTTACAACACTCCAAGCTATTTTAAAGGCATTAGGTTTACAAATGTGTGTAAAGCCTATTGAGGGTGCGGCTTCTTAACATGTTTGTGGACAGGTAATCGCTCTTGATGGCAATAAACTGTAATTTAAACATTAAAAGCCCTTTGCTTGGCAGCAAGGGGCTTTTGGTGTTTAAATAAAAAATCCCACTCAATAAAAGTTTTTTTTGGAAAGTGGGAGGGGGTTTGGGGGAGGGCGGAAAACATAAATGTTG
>CAZPTC010000133.1:0-6757 GCA_964589455.1 uncultured Desulfovibrionaceae bacterium
AAGGGCGCGGATATGGCGCATGGAAATATCGCAGGCTTTGTGCTGGCCATCTGTCTGCGCGCCAGATACATTGAAGTTATGGTAAAAATATGCGCCTTTGTAGGTACCAGCCAGCACTTCCAGCATGGCGCTTATTTGTTCCAAGCCAGAAGCGCGGCGCGTAAGTTCTGGGGCGCTGCCCACGGAATCCGCTGCCGGGGCTTGTATGCTAAGGCGCACAAGTACCTTGGACATGGGGGGAATAATACGGGAACCTTTACTTTGTTCGCCTGCTTCATTTAAGTTTAACATGGTTTACTCCGTTACTGCTTGAGATTGTATAGTGTGAAGGCTTGCGGGAATAGCATACTTGCCTTTTGTGGCTTTGGTGAGTTCCTTATGGAAGTTGCTCCATGTTGCATCTTTACCAATGGGGATTTCGGGGGGAAGCCCCCAGCGGTTTTTGGCCAGAAAAGCCGGGCGTTCCTGCGTATAAATAATGCGGTCGCCTGTGCCTTCTGCCCGCTTTTTGCTGTTTTTTGCTTCTGCTTGTCGGACAATGTGGGACACATAATTGCAAAACAGCACAAGGTCTGCCCATTCCTGCCACAAGGCAAAAGCGCGTTTGTGTATGCGGATTTGATAGCGGTCGTATGGGTCGGAATCTGGTGGGGTGAAGGTCTTTATTTCACTGTGGGCAATAAGGA
This sequence comes from uncultured Desulfovibrionaceae bacterium, assembly GCA_964589455.1. Classification (GTDB taxonomy): domain Bacteria; phylum Desulfobacterota; class Desulfovibrionia; order Desulfovibrionales; family Desulfovibrionaceae; genus CAZPTC01. The sequence continues at coordinate 687 of CAZPTC010000133.1, forward strand.
CAATGTTCATACCGCGGTTATGGCGCAGGGAATCCAGCCAACCCATAAGCAAACGCCAATCATCATCCGCTTCCACATACCCCTTTCCATAACTCAAATTTTCAATACTGGTCAAAGAAAGGCGGGCGCAGGTTTGGGCAAATACCAGAGGCTCCAGCCAGTCCAGAGAGTCCAGCACAAGGGTTTTGAAATTGTGTTCCCCGTCATGCAGGGCGGAAAGCGCGGCGATAACATCGCCATAAGACTGGCAGACTGTGGGGAAGGTGGGTACATCTAACGCGGCGGCACCATCTTCTGTTCGCAAAAGAATGGGGGATTCAAATGTGCAGCCAAAAGTTGTTTTGCCAAGCCCCTGCACCCCGTAAAGAAGGATGCGCTGAGGCGCAAAAGACGCAGCAGAGGACACAATGGAAGATAAGTCAAAGCTCATACTACGCCGCCTTTTCTTCTACTGTTACAGAAAATGATTCTGTGATTGTAAGGGCATCCAGCACAGGTTTTGCCTGCCCATTGTGCTGCAGGAAATTATCCAGCACAGGCTTACTTTGGTGCTTCCATTCATAACTGAAAAGGGAAAGGAAGAGTTCATCTCCCAAGGTGGCACGGGCTTGGTTCAGCTTGGCTTGATCCCATTTCAGATTTTCCTTTTTGGACACCTTACAGATGAGGTTTGCGGCTACGCCCGTGACCGTGTTTTTATCTGGCGGGAATGTGACAGATGCGGATATAGTCTGGTTTACTTCTGCTAGACGGGCTTTTATGCGGTCTGCTTCTTGCTTTAAGGCGTACGCTTCTTTAATAAGTTCCGGCAAAAGTTTGGGGTTAGCACAGGGTACTTGCGTCATGGGTTTACTCCTTTAAATCTGGTAGGTTAAAGCTTGCCGTCCATCCAGGCTTCCAGAAGGCTGGGCAGGACACCAAGAAAAAAAATAAGGGCCAGCGTACCAAGCCAGCCCTGCCAGTTGTGGATGGGAGAAAGCTCCCGTAATATGCTTTTTATGGTGTGCATGGGATGCCTTTTATGAAGAAGCCTTTTCATATACAATTTCAAGGCCATAAGCCTTGGCGGCTTTATGTTCAATTTTGCACCCGCGAGCATTTTTCCAGCCTTTTGCAAAGTAGGCGACGTGACAGTTTGCCATGTTTTCAAGAGACTTAGCCAGAAAACACAAAGGGATTTGCACAACGCCGCGCTCTACCATTGCGTCACTACTGTACCATTCATCAGTGAATAAAGTGTTTACCACTTCAAGTTTATTTGTCTTGCAGTAATCCAAAAAGCGGTTGCGTGTTTCTGTTATTTGCTCTGCCGTAAAGCCTGCCATGGGCTGGCTAATCATTGCCTTTTTCATAGATAATTCCTCAATCTTTTTTATGTGGCGCGGGACGTTAGGAATACACCCCGCGCCACCCACATTTGGGGTTGACCCCGTTAGTTCGCACACGGTGGTCTGGTGCGTTCTGCCCTTCTCTGACAGGCGGAAAGTTGTGGAGTTTTGCTCCAGTGCCAGCTACTCAACAATGCGTAGCTGGGATGAAACAAAAAAGAGTGCTCGAAATCTATATATTTTCACGGTTCCCGGTATTGAGTAGCCGTGTTGCATCCGCCTTGCACCAAGAGTTTTTGCACCTGGCTAGGGGCTTCTTCTGCCTCAATTTTCAAACTTTTTGCCCTGTTCCTATGCAAGCCAACGCTATTTGTCACTCAAAAAATTCAAAATATGTAAGACAACTAACCTACCCCTTCCCTTTGCTTCGTGTGCTTTCCCGCTACAGGCTATCCTTCTATGGGCATGTGCCCTCTGGGTAGCCCCGCTTGCGGCTTACAGCTTGGTACTTGCGGGGTCTGCTTGCAAGGGGCTTTGGCATATGCGGGCTGGTGCCGCGCGTTTGGGCTGCTACCCCGTGCTTGCAAAGACAGCGTAGACAAATGTCTATTTTTAGTCAAGTATAAATTTGCCTATTGTCTAAACCCGTGTTAAAAAAATAACCACTTCTGCAGGCACAAAAAAAGCCCCATAAGGGGGCAGGGGCTATTCATAGGGCAACGACTATATGAGCTAGGGGTTCTAATGCAATCTGTATTTTTTAACGTAAGTTCTACAGTTTTCTTAGAATATCATAAAAAAACTTATAAAAGAGAGTTCAGCGCTATAAATTCTGTAGGAATAGTAACGCAAGAAACTAGAACATTCACAATAACAGTGGCGTATGCAAGCAATGTCCATATGCGCGATCCTGTATATTTTTTTGCGCTACGCCATATCCCTACAAGTATAAAAAGCATATACATCCAAACGATAACATCAATTAATAAAAGGGAAAAAATTACAGCATAGTTGGAACCTATAGAATAAAGGATGCCAAATAGTATGCGTACCCATGTATCTTGGTTTTCTACAGCGTTCTGTAATAGACGAAAAAGAAGTTTTATGACGTAAAAACCTAACACGCCACCAATCCAATAGATTTTCCAGAGGGCAAGGTTACCTTGCCATACTTTTGAAAAAAAGCTTTGCTTTGGTTGAGTCAATTGCTCCTGTGAGTTTTCCATGTATGCTTTTCTCCAGATATATGTGTATTAAAACACCCTGCCAGCCCAGCGAACACGCCCAAATACATAAAGGTTATTAAGTTCTTCGCCTGTTACATCTATATCTGACACCATGCGGTTTTCGGAGTGTATGCGCCAGCCGCCTGGTATTTTGATAAGGCGTTTGACCATAAGGGCACCTTCCAGATTGAGAAGAAAAATTTGCCCGTCATGGGGTTCCTTTTTGGCCTGGTCAATAAGCAGAGTGTCGCCCTGGCGGATAAGCGGTTCCATAGAATCGCCTATTACATCCATCATGACAGCATTATGAGGCGATACGCCAATTTGGCGCATAAAGTCTGCGCGAAAAGCGTAGTAGCCTTCTACTGCATCAGACGTAGCAAGGCTTTCCCCTGCTCCTGCAAGGGCTTCTACTTTAGGGACAAGCGCAAAATCTTCTTTAGGTGTGGCAAAACGAGAATGCCCAGGAAATGCAAGAGAAACCCCTAGCTTTTCAAGAACCGGCCCAATAAGCTCCAGCTTTGGGGACCGTTTCCCTGTTAACCATTTATAGAGGGTATCTCCAGTCATGCCTAAGGATTGCGAAGCAGAAGCAATATTGCCTCCATGCTCCTCATCCACATACTTTTTGATAAAAGCAATAGAGTCGGAAAAAAAATCTTGTTTCATATTTATATCCTAAGAACTTTTTTGACGGCTGTCAAAAGGACTGAGGTCTTTTTCTGTTGACGTTATTTAGACTTTTGTCTATAATATTTACATGAATAAACTTAAATCCGCTTTCGACTTGAGGGGCCTTTCCTACAAGGATGCTGTGCTGCATGGGATTAATTACCATTCTGTCCGGAAGCATTACCTTGGGTTGAGAAAGGTAAGCGCAGAATCTGCGCTTTTATATGAAGAAAACCTTGGGATACCCCGTTCAGAACTCCGCCCTGACCTTTGGCCCCCTATATCTGGAGAAGTGAATGCCCCCCAAGCGTGAAGAAGCCCTTAACTTCCGTGTGACGGAGGAGGAAGCCAGGCAACTTCGCTTTTTGGCAGATACTCTTGATATGGGTATCTCTGACTTTATCCGCAAAGCAGCCAAGCTTGGTGCAGCGCAACTTTTGCTTTGCCCTGAATTGCGCTCCCTTGAATTGGAGTATGTACCCGGTGCGGAGAAAATGCAGTAATATTCTTGTATTACTAGAGTAAGTCTAGAAGGAAAGTATAATGATTTTCACCTGTAAACACTGCAAAAAGAAGTTTGAGGCCAGAGCAAGCAGGAACTTTTGCTTTACATGCCGCCCCAAAAAAGCGCCTTTGCCGCTTAGTCCACAAGAAAAGCTTGTTAAAGAAATTGTAGAAAGACTTGCCCATGCCCGCAAGAAGCACCCAGTATTTGCAGAAGGCATGTGGGAAGGCTTTGGCGTGATACATGCCGAACTAAAAGAAATGGAAAAAGAAATAGACCGGGGTAATGAAGCACGGGCGCTTGATGAATGTTTGGACGTGGTGGCAACCTGCATCCGCTTTTTGAATGAAGAGTGGAAGCCATGCCCATAAGCGCCCCCTGCGTGTTTGGGCTTCAGCATGGTGAGCAAAGCCGCCTGCGCTACGCTGTGAAAATATGCAGGCACCCCGCCATAGCAGATGGTACCCACTTCCCGAACAATGACAGCACCGCAAGAATTGTAAGCGCGTGGGAATGTACGCAATGCCCCTACAGGGAGAAGAAAAATGATAGACCTGAATTCCACAACCGCTCTTTCAGACAGGATAAACTGGCTTCTTGATAGCGGCATGGAAAGCCAGACAGAAAAAAAGCGCGGCTACCTTGGTTGTTCCGTACTTGGGCATGAGTGCGAACGTGCCGTGCAGTATGAAGCCCTTAAAACGGTCTTTGGCATGGATATACCAGATGTATTTCCGCCCCGGGTACACCGTATTTTTGCGCGTGGGCATGATGCAGAAGCCCGTGCCGCTACATGGTTTGCCAATGCCGGATTTGTCTTGCTAACCTCAGACCCCGCCACACATACGCAGTTCAAGGTTTCCTTCTGCGAGAATAACATACAAGGGCATTTAGACGGTATCTTTGCCCTGTGGCGCGGCGCTGAAATTGCTCCTTTTACCCTGCCAGCCCTTTGGGAATGTAAATGTGTAAACGCTAAAGGCTGGCGGCAGGTTGTCAAAGAGAAAGTGCGCAGCGCGTACCCCAAATATTTTGCCCAAATGCAGCTTTATATGGGCGGTATGGGTCTTGATAAAGGGCTGATCACCTTTATCAATGCCGATACTCTGGAGCTGCACCATGAGCTTGTAGGTTTTGAAGACCACGTTTTCCAAGGGTTAATCACCCGTGGCAAGCGTGTTTTAGAAGCCTGTAAGCACGGGGAATGGGTTCCCAAAGGCGCGGGAAGCGAGGCCAGCCTAACGTGCCGTATGTGTTCCTATTCCGCCACTTGTTGGAAGCAGGGCGGCGAACTTCCATTCGCACTCCCTAAGTGCCGGGCATAAGAGGACAATGCTATGCTTGACCTCAACATTGCCCCGCTGCAAAGCGGCGCAAGGGAACATCTGCCCCTTGTGCCACAGGTTGACCTTTTCAGGGCTGTGCAGGCATTCCGCATTCGTATTGCAGAAGCCGGGTATGGAGCACCTGAAATTTACGCAGATGGAAAAATACACCGCTTCCAACTGGCAGGGGAGCGGGCCGGAAAAGAATCCGGCTGGTATGTTTTTTATGCGGGCAACTTTCCGGGTGGCCAGTTTGGCTCTTGGAAAGATGAGGAAGAAGTGCATACGTTTTTTGCGCTTCGGGATATGCCAGAATATAACGTAAACCCAAGTAACGCCGTAAGTAAAGAAGCAGAAAAAAAGTTTCGCGAGTATCTGGGGCAGTCCGCCTTAGCACGGGCCAAGGAGAGGCGAGACGAGGCAGACAAAACCGCCAAAAGCGCAGTTGCCACTTGGGCGGAAGCACAACCGGTACCAATAGCCAAGACCTCGATGCACAGCTATTTGTCTGCAAAGAAGGTTGAATCCTTTGGCCTTAGGGTCAAGGATGATACGCTTCTTGTACCGATTATCAACAAAGCCGGAGAATTACGCGGTCTTCAAAGAATTTTTCAGAATGGCGAAAAACGCTTTTTGCCAGGTATGGAAAAGAAGGGCAATTTTTTCTGGCTTGGTGGTGAGGGTGACATTGTTTATATCTGCGAGGGATACGCTACGGCTGCCTCCCTGCACATGGCCACGGGGTCTAGCGTGGTTGCCGCTATGGATTGCGGTAACTTAGCTCCTGTAGCGCAAGAAATACGCAGCGCCATGCCACAGGCTTGCCTTGTTATAGCCGCAGATAATGACCAGTGGACGCAAAAAAGCGGTCAACCTTTTAACCCCGGCTTGGACGCCGCCTACAAAGCTGCCCGCGAGGTGGGTGCGGAGGTGGTTTTTCCAGAGTTCAAAGACCTTGCCGGAAACCCAACAGACTTTAACGACCTGCACCAAAAAGAAGGCCTGGAAGCCGTGC
>CAZPTC010000134.1:0-6724 GCA_964589455.1 uncultured Desulfovibrionaceae bacterium
AAGAAAGCGCTTCTCATGGGTAACGAAGCCCTGGTACGCGGCGCGTATGAGGCAGGGCTCAATTTTGCGTGTTCATACCCTGGCACGCCGAGCTCTGAAGTAAGCACAATTTTATTCCAATTGCAAGCAAAAGCTCCCTTCATTATGGAATTTGGGGCAAATGAAAAAGTTGCTATGGAGGCGGCAGCCGGTGCGGCTCTAGGCGGTATGAACGCGCTTACAGCCATGAAGCATGTTGGCCTTAATGTGGCGGCAGACCCTCTTGGTACGCTTACCTATTTAGGCGTGCGCGGTGCGCTTGTGGTGTATTGCGCAGATGACCCAAGCCTTTTTTCCAGCCAGAATGAACAGGACAACAGGGCATACGCACGCCTTTTTGGCCTGCCTTTGCTTGAGCCTGCCTCTGCGCAGGATATGAAAGATATGACTGTGGCGGCTTTTGCGCTTTCGCGCGAGCTTGGCATGCCTGTTATGCTGCGCTCTACTACACGGGTGGCGCACTTGCGTGGTGAGGTGGAGTTTGGCAATGTGTTGCCCCCCCCAGCCCCGCGCCATTTTGATAAAGCCCCAAAAAACCTTGTTTCTTTGCCTGCCAATGCTGTGCGCATGCACAAAGAATTGCTGGAACGCCTTGAAAAAGCGCGGGAAAAAGCGGAAGCTTCCCCCCATAATATTGTTACGGGGCCAAAAAACGCGACTTTAGGTGTGGTGTCTTCTGGCATTGGCTCTGCGTATGCGGCGGATGCCGTGGCAAGCCTTTCTGTTCCTGTTGCGCACTTCAGGGTGGGCATGAGCTACCCTGAGCCTGTGCAGGCGCTTGCTGCTTTTATGCAGGGAAAGGAAAAAATTCTTGTTATAGAAGAATTGGAACCTTATCTGGAAAACACCTTGAAAATTTTGGCGCAGGAGCGGAAAATCCCTGTAGAAATTTTGGGCAAGGGTTTTGCTAAACTTTCCCGCCTGTATGAATATAATACGGAAATTGTGCGCGAGGCTGTGTGCCTTTTGGCAGGGCAGACTTTTGTGCCTGCACCTGTGCATGACGCTGAAGGCCGCCCGGCTTTGCCTGTACGCCCGCCCTCTCTTTGCGCGGGTTGCCCGCACCGTATGACCTATTTTGCGGCCCGTAAAGCGTGTGAAGGGAAGGATGTGCTCTTCCCCAATGATATTGGCTGCTATTCCTTAGGTTATGGCGCGCCTCTAGATATGGTAGATACCATTCTTTGCATGGGGGCCTCTGCTTCCATGCCTGCCGGTATTGCCCATGCAACAGAAGGCACAGGCCAGAAAGTGCTTTCCTTTATTGGGGACAGTACATTTTTCCATTCCGGCCTTACAGGTATAGCTAATGCTGTATATAATGGCCACAAGTTTACCCTTGTGATACTGGATAATCAGGTAACAGCCATGACAGGCCATCAGCCTTCCCCTGCTTTTGATACAGAGGCAGACTTGCGCGCCGCTATGGCAGGCCTTACGCCTATTGATGCAGAAGCTGTAGTAAAGGCCCTTGGGGTAAAACATGTGCAGGTTGTGAAGCCCACAAACCTGAAAAAAACCCAGGCTGCTATTGAAGAGGCGTTGGAATACGATGGGCTTTCTGTTATTATTGCGCGGGAACCATGCCCCTTGCACCATAAACGCCAGGGTGCCGGTGAAAAACAGGTATTTACTGTAGACCAGGAAAAATGCGTGCGTTGCCGTACCTGTGTGCGCACCTTTGGCTGCCCGGCATTTCAACCTGTAGGGGAGAATATTACAATAGACGCTTCTTCCTGCACAGGCTGTGCTGTTTGTGTGCAGGTTTGCCCCAACCATGCCATCCATTTGCTGAAAAAATAAGGGAACCTTCATGGATAAAAGTTTAAAAATATACTTTGTAGGAGTGGGGGGCCAGGGCAATGTGCTGGCTTCCAAACTGGTGGGCGAAGCAGCGTTGCTTGCGGGGGTTCCGGTTGTTTTAAGCGAAACGCACGGTATGTCCCAGCGTGGTGGTGTGGTGGAATCTACAGCAGTGCTTGGTGGCGCGCAAAGCCCCACTATTGCAGATGGCACGGCGGATATTCTGCTGGCATTTGAACCGCTGGAGGCCGCCCGTGCTTTGCCCAAAGTAGCAGCGAATGGCCTTATTATTACGTCTACTGCGCCTATTAAGCCGTATAATCCGCAGGGTGATGATACGTCGTACCCGGCTGTGGAAGATCTGCTGGCCTTTTTGCGCAAAAAAAGCCCCACATTGTGCGCATTTGACGCTAAAGCCCTTGCCCTTGCCAACCAAAACAGCCTTGGCCTTAATATGGTGATGCTTGGCGCTTTATACGCAAGTGGCAAAATGCCTTTTGGCCCGGATGTGCAGAAAAAAGCTATGGAAGCAGGCACCAAGCCAGCCTTTTTGGAAAAAAACCTTGCGTGCTTTGATGCAGGGTTTAACGCAGTAAAAGAAATGTTCCGGTAAGCACTGTACCTTCACAACATTTTTGCGGAGGGAAGCTATGGCTGTTCCCGTGCCTTTTCCTGTATACGATGTGGCAACATTTTCCCAGGCAGACGCCCATGCTCTGGTAGAAGCCCAAAGGGCGTATTTTTTCTCTGGGGCAACACTGCCAGTAGAAGCGCGGCAGCATCATCTACGCGCGTTTTTAGAGGCAGTGCGTACCCGGGAAAACGCTGTGGCAGATGCCTTGCAAGCAGACTTGGCAAAGCCTGCGTTTGAGGCGTATATGACGGAAACCGGTCTTGTGCTGCAAGAAGGCAGGCATGTACTGAAAAAATTGCCGTCATGGGCAAAGTCGCGCCGCGTATCAAGCCCTATGTCTACATTCCCGGCAAGCAGCCGTTTGCACCCGGAACCCTTAGGCCTTACCCTCATTATGGCGCCCTGGAATTACCCTTTTCAGCTTGCTGTTATGCCTCTTATTGTGGCAATTGCAGCAGGAAATTGCGCCATTGTGAAACCTTCTTCCTCTGCACCGGCAACAAGCAGTATTATTGCAGAAATAGTGGCGGCTTCTTTACCACCAGAAGTGGCAACTGTTCTTTGTGGTAATTCTTCCATTGCCACTATGCTGCTGGAAGAAAAGTTTGATTTTATTTTCTATACAGGCAGTGGCAGAGTAGGGCGCACAGTCATGCAGGCAGCCGCCAAACACCTTACACCTTTGTGTTTGGAACTTGGTGGCAAAAGCCCTGTTATAGTAACCGCAGACGCTAACCTTAAGCTTGCTGCAAAGCGCCTTGCCTGGGGGAAAAGCTTAAATGCAGGACAGACCTGTATTGCGCCAGACTATTTGCTTATTGATGAAGCGGTGAAAGAAGAATTTGTGCGCCTTTTCTGGGAAGCCTTGCAAACGCTGCATGGCCCGGATATTCTGCACAGCAAGGCACTTTGCCGCATTGTCAATAAAAAAGCGTATGACAGGCTTATGGGGCTTGCCAATGGCCAGGCTGTGGCAGATGAAGCAACACTGAAAATTGCGCCCACCATTTTGCCCAATACCAAGCCAGAAGACCCCATTATGCAGGAAGAGATTTTTGGGCCGCTTTTCCCAGTGCTTACATTTGCGCAGGCAAATGCGGCTGTGGAAGCGAAAACAGGCAAAGCGCCAAAGAATGCCCTGCAAGGTGTGATAGACTTTATCCGCCTTGGGGATAAGCCTTTGGCTCTGTACCTGTTTACCCAGGATACAAGTGCGGAAAACGCGGTGTTAAGCCAGGTAAGCTTTGGCGGTGGCTGTGTGAATGATGTTATTATGCACATTACCGTAGAAAGTTTGCCCTTTGGGGGCGTAGGCGGAAGTGGCATGGGGCGCTACCACGGTAAAGCAGGCTTTGATTTGATGAGTAATACAAAAGGGGTGGTGCATCAAAGCGCCAATTTTGATATGCCAGTGCGTTACCCACCCTATACGGAAAAGCAGTTTAAGCTTGTAAAAAAAGTGCTGCGTTAAACACAAAAAAAGACCCAATGGCATTTTTCCTTTGTTTTGAACAGAAGAAGTGCCATTGGGTCTTTTGTTTTTAATATTATACCTGTCTGCTGAACTGCGGGTGGGGTTTGGCGCTTACCATAACCTTGGCGGGTCGCAAAAGGCGTTCTTTCAGCTTATACCCTTTTTGCAGCACATTGAGCACATGGCCTTCAGGCATTTCTGCACTGGGTTCCTGGCCCATAGCCTCGTGTATTTCTGGGTTAAAGGCTTCCCCTTTTGCCCCAACAGGCTCTAAACCATGATTTTTTACCGCATCTAACAAAAGTTTACGGGTCATTTCTACACCCATAAGCATGTCTTTACAGGCTTCTACCTGGCTGCCGTATTGTAAGGCTAAGTCCAAGTTGTCCAGTGTAGGCAGAAGATCAGACAGCACACTTTCTGAAGCGTAGCGCGCTTGCTCGTCCTTTTCACGTTGCAGGCGCTTTTTCACATTTTCAAGCTCAGCCAGTGCCCTTAAATGGCTTTCCTGAGCTTCTGCCTTCACGGCTGCGCATTGCGGGCAGTCCTGGGTTTCAGCAATGGGCTCAATTATTTCTTCATCTGTCATTTCGTGGAGTTCCGGGGAGATTTCTGGTGTTGTATCATCATGACGGTTTTCCGTCTGTTCGTAGGCGCTATAAGGATTTTTACCGTAAGGGTGCATAAGAGGTGCGCTCCTTCATAGGGATATGGGCCAAGTTGCCCTGACCTTTGTAAGAAATAGGCAGGGAAATGTCTTCTGTCAAGTGTATAAAGGTATAGGAAATACCAGGCAGCCCAAAAAAACAAAGGTCAAAAAAAGGCCCCGCCGCAATGGGCAGGGCCTTAGGTTTAGTTTAGGTTAGTGTGCTATGGTTACTTTGTACCAAAGCCAGATGTTGACATAGTGGGGTCGCTCTCGAAGTAGGCATCTGCCGCTGTAACAGGTGTGCCGTTCAACAGAATGCTGGTGGAGTTAGAGGTGAATGTCCCCTTTGTGGTAAAGGTAGCGCCTGTTGTGCTGCCTGTGACATCCACAATGCCTGTAGCAGAAACTGTACCAATTTGGACAGTATTCTTAGTGGAACCACTAATATTTACTTTATTCGCCTTCACATCAGCAATCATAATGGTGTTTGTAGCAGCACCTGCGTTTATGATGGCTTCAGAGTTTTGTATGCTCAACATGGCTTCAGTACCCTTAAGGTCAATCTTCCCTCTTGCTGTACCAGCTACATACAAGGAGGCATCTGTAATGCTGGTAGTATTGCTATCAGCCATTGCGCCAAGTATGACATTGCTGTTGCCAATGTTAGCCGGATCACCTGTTACAGAGATATTGCTGCCAGATATAGAGTTATTCGCATTACCTGTGGTTGCGGCTGTACCTGTTGCATTCAAGAGGTTTACGTCGCCTACCATAGTAATCTTGCTGTTGGTAATAACCTGGCCTGTACCGGAAGCGACAAGGCTGTTGTTAGAGGTCTTCAGGTCGTAGCTGCCACCATCGTATGTTGCCGCCTTCACGGATGCTGTACCAGTACCGCTTGCTGCCATTGTGACATTGGTAAGGGCGCCAGAGGCAAAAAGCTCAATAGAGGTATTGGTATCACCCTTGTAGGAAGCATTCTTCATGCTGGTAAGGGTTGTGGAAGTTTTGCCACTGCCCTTCAGGGTAAAGCTTGTGCCATCCACATTGGTGGCGCCAATGGTACCATTGCCTGTATCGGTATTGGTAATTGAGCCGCCTGTAATGTCACCAGCAAAGTTAATGCTGTTGTTTGCGCCATTGAAGGTGAATGTACCCTTGGTTACCGCACCGCCAGCGCGGAAGGTTTGCTTGCCAGCGCCATCGCCGCCCATGCTTACCTTACCTTCATTTATGGTGCCCGCAACGCTTACGGTATTTGCACCAGAACCAGTTGTTATGCTGCTGTCCTTGACCATTGAGGATGCACTGACAGTGTTATTGCCTGTACCCTTGGTGCTGATAGAGCCGGCAAGTTCGCCCACTGTAACCGTGTTGTTGCCATTGCTCTTATCAAGGCTGATGCTGGTGTCTTTTGCCATGTTACCAGTAGTAATCTGGTTGTTACCTGTGCCAGTTACAGAGTCTGTAATCTTACTCTTGTTTGTCATGCTGCCAGCAGATACGTTGTTGTTGCCTGCGCCAAGGGTAATGGTGGAATTATCCATCTTTTCCGTAACGGCGTAGGTGCTGTTGCCACTGCCAAGCGATACACCGGAGGAGAGCAGGTTTTTGGTTGTAAAGCTGTTATTGCCAGAACCCGCCAGGTTTATATTAGCAAACTTGGTATCGCCAGCTACGCTTACATTTTGGGTATTAGCGCCTGTACCTGTGATGCTTGCCTGCTTGGTTGCGCTTGAGCCTGCCAGCTTATTAATGCTGACTGTTGCTGTGTTAGCGCCCAAGTTGATGGAAGAATCGCCCAGCATATCGCCCACATTTATGGTAGCAGAGCCAGTGATGCCGGAAAGGTTTATACCAGCCTTTGTGCTGCCATTGTTGGTAAGGCGGTTTATATCAATATTTGTATTGCCTATGCCAGTTGCGTTGATGTTGGAACCCTGCACAAAGCCCTTGCCAGTTGCAGCATTGCTTGTGGTGAAGTTGTTATCGCCAGCGCCAAGGTTGAAGGTAGAGTTGATAGCATTGCCTTGCAGGTCAATAACATCATTGGCATCCCCACCATTGAAGGTGAAGTTTTGGGCATTACCTGTAATAGTAAGGGTATTGGTAACACCATTGGCGC